>JAEZKN010000575.1 GCA_023415395.1 Actinomycetes bacterium | reverse complement strand
TGTCAGAATCATTGTCAAAGAAATCCGAAGACATCCACCCCAAAAGAGGGGATTCAGTCAACGGGGCATTACAAACTAATTCGTCGACTATGACACACTGTTGAGTTCTCAAGAATCAGACGCACTCGGACTTCGGCCTCTCGGCGACCCGTCCGGGGCGACTCGGTAAAACTTAGCGGGTTGTCTTCCTCGGTGCAAACCGGGGTGTTTCCCGCCTTTTGAGCGCCACCGTAGACCGATTTCTCGGCTTCGATCTTGCTCGGATTGAGTCTGCTTCGGGGCCGGGAGCCCGGCCAGACCGGCCTTGCTCCCCGCCGCTCCTCCGCGACCCGGTAAAACTTAGCGGGTTGTTTTCCTCGGTGCAAACCGGGGTGTTTTCCCGCTTTCCGCGCACGACTCCAGACCGATTTCTCGGCCGGTGATGTGGTTGGGTGGCCGACCCGGGGCCGGGAGCCCGACCAGACCGGCCTTGCTCCCCGCCGCTCCCTGGCGACTCGGAGAACATTAGGCGACCCGGCGCACCGAGCACAAATCGAACGGGCGTGACCCCGGCCACAGCAACGTCCGCGCAGGTCAGGCGAGGTGTCGGGCGTCAGCGACGGTGCGGCACCCGGCGAGCCGGAGCGCGTCGACGGTCTGCTCGCACAGCTCGCGGTGCAGCGCGGCGACACCGGCCGCCCCCTCGACGAGGGCGAGCAGCGGCAGCCGGCCGAGGAAGACCGCGTCCGCCCCGAGGGTGAGTGCGGCCAGCACGTCGAGGCCGCTGCGGACGCCCCCGTCGACGTACACCTGGGCGCGATCCCCCACGGCGGCCACCACGTCGGGCAGGCACGAGGCCGTCGACGCGGCGCGGTCGAGCTGGCGCCCCCCGTGGTTGGAGACCCACACCGCAGCCGCTCCGGCCTGCACGCTGCGCTCGGCGTCCTCGGCACGGAGCACGCCCTTGACCACGACCGGCAGGCCGGTGCGCGCGGCGAGCCAGCCGATGTCGTGCGGTCCGAGGTCGAGCGCCTTCTCGGCACCGGGCTGGTCGTCGTACCCCGGCGCGAAGTTCGCGCGGATCAGGCTCGGGTCGACGGTCTCCCAGACGACGGGGACGTCGGGGGTGGCGTACTTGGTGCCGACCACCGGGGTGTCGACGGTCAGCACGACGGCGCCGGCCCCGGCCGCGACGGCGGCGTCGAGCAGTGGTTCGGCCAGGGTGCGGTCGGCCGGCAGGTAGGCCTGCAGCCACCAGTGCACCCCGGTCTCCCCGATCCGGTCGAACGGCGTGCCCGCGTTGCTGGAGACGACGAGGACTCCCCCGGCCTCCGCCGTCGCGCGCGCCATGGCGACCTCCCCCTCCGGGTGCACCGCGCGCTGGAGCGTGGTCGGCGCGACGCCGAACGGGAGCTCGGAGCGGTGGCCGCCCAGCAGCGTGACTCCCGGGTCGACGTGCGTCACATCGTGCAGCACGCGGGGCCGGAACCGCACGGCGCTCCAGGCGTCGACGGCCTCACCGGTGGTGACGCTCTCGCGGGCCCCCTGGAGGACGTACTCCAGCAGGGCGGGGGCGAGCTGCTCACGGGCGCGCTCCTCCAGCCCGCTCAGCCACCTCGCCTCCACCGACACGGCCTAGCTGACCTCGACCCCGGCGAAGTTCTTCTTGCCGCGGCGCAGCACGAGCAGCCGGTCCTCGATCAGGTCGGCGTCGCCGGGGACGTACTCGGGGTCCTCGACGCGCTCGTTGTTGAGGTAGGCGCCGCCCTCGGCGACCGCGCGCCGGGCCTCGCCCTTGCTCTTGACCAGCTCGGTCGCCACGAGCAGGTCGACGATCGTCGGGACGTCGTCGGCGGGGACGGTCACCAGCGGCCGGGCCGTGGACAGTGCTGCCTGGAGCGTGCGCCAGCCCACCGAGCGCAGGTCGCCGGTGCCGAACAGCGCGCCGGAGGCCTCCTTGATACGAGCGGTCTCCTCGGCCCCGTGGACCAGCGTCGTCACCTGCTCGGCGAGGGCGCGCTGCGCGGCGCGGAGGAACGGCTTCTCGGCGTGCTGGGCCTCGATCTCCTCGATCTCGGCGCGCGGGAGGAACGTGAAGACCCGCAGCAGCTCGCCGACCTTCTCGTCCTCGACGTTGAGCCAGAACTGGTAGAAGGCGTAGGGCGACATCATCTCCGGGTCGAGCCAGAGCGCTCCGCCCTCGGTCTTGCCGTACTTCGTGCCGTCGGCCTTGGTGATCAGCGGCGTCGCGAACGCGTGCGCCTTGCCACCGTCGGCCCGCCGGATCAGCTCGACGCCGCCGGTGAGGTTGCCCCACTGGTCGGACCCGCCGAACTGCAGCGTGACGCCGTGGTCGCGGTAGAGGTTGAGGAAGTCCATCGACTGCAGCAGCACGTAGCTGAACTCGGTGTAGCTGATGCCCGCGTCCAGCCGACTCCTCACCACGTCGCGGGCGAGCATGCGGTTGACCGGGAAGTGCTTGCCGATGTCGCGCAGGAAGTCGATCGTCGACAGGCTCGCGGTCCAGTCGTAGTTGTTGACCATCGTCGCGGCGTTCTCGCCCTCGAAGGACAAGAAGGGCTCGATCTGGCGGCGGACCCGCTCCACCCACTCCTTGACGGTGTCGAGGGAGTTGAGCTGCCGCTCGCCGGACTCCTTGGGGTCGCCGATCATGCCGGTCGCGCCGCCGACCAGGGCGTACGGCGTGTGGCCCGCGTCCTGGAGCCGCTTCGCGGTCAGGATCTGCACCAGATTGCCCATGTGCAGGCTCGGGGCCGTCGGGTCGAAGCCGACGTAGAACCGGACGCTCCCCTCGGCCAGCGCTGCGCGCAGGGCGTCGAGGTCCGTCGAGTGTGCGATGAGGCCGCGCCACTCGAGGTCGTCGAGGAGGTTCGGGTCGACGGTCACGATGAGCCTTTCCGGTGCGGAGGTGCGGCACCAGCCTGCCATGTGCCCCGCTGACTAGGCTCACGGGATTGTGGGAAGGGACGTGGAGTGATCGCTGGCAGGTACGTGCTCGAGCGTGAGATCGGGCGCGGGGGCATGGGCGCGGTGTGGCTGGGCCGGGACGAGGTCCTCGGCCGGGAGGTCGCGCTCAAGCGGCTCGGGCTCGCCCCCGGCGGCAGCACCCCCGACCTGGCCCGCGCGGAGCGCGAGGCGCGGCTGGCTGCGCGGCTCAACCACCCCCACGTCGTCGCGGTCTACGACCTCGTCGTCGAGGACGACGAGCAGTGGCTCGTCATGGAGTACGTCGAGGGCCTGACGCTCGCCGCCCTGGTCCAGCGCGACGGACCGCTCACCCCGGACCAGGCCGCGCCGATCCTGCGGCAGGTGGCCGACGCCCTCGCGGCGGCGCACACGGCCGGGATCGTCCACCGCGACGTCAAGCCGTCCAACATCCTCGTGTCGCCCGACGGCCAGGTGAAGCTCTCGGACTTCGGCATCGCGCGGGCCGAGGCCGACGCGTCCTTGACGCAGACCGGGCTCGTCACGGGCTCACCGGCCTACCTCTCCCCGGAGGTGGCGTCGGGCCCGCAGGCGACCGCGGCCAGCGCCGTGTGGTCGCTGGGCGCGACGGCGTACTACACGCTCGCCGGCCAGCCGCCGTACGACGCCAGCGGGAACGTGCTCGGCGCGATGTACCGCATCGTGCACGAGGAGCCGCCGCGGCTGACGAACGCCGGGTGGCTGACCCCGCTGCTCGAGTCGACGATGACCACCGACCCCGCCGCGCGCTGGCCGATGGCGCAGGTGCGGGACTTCCTCGCCGGGGCTCCGGCGCCGGAGCGCACCCAGACCCTGCGCGCCGTGCCTCCCACGCCGCCCCCACCCGCGGCCCCACCCGCGGCCCCACCCGCGGTCCCACCC
>JAEZKN010000457.1 GCA_023415395.1 Actinomycetes bacterium | reverse complement strand
GGCCGAGGCCGGCGCCGAGGTGCACCTGTCCAACGCCGGCGCCACCCGCCGCGCCCTCGAGCTGACCGGAGGAGCCCAGTGAGCACCCCGACCGCCGTCGTCAACGTCGGCGCCGACCTCTTCGCCGACGCCGTCGAGGCCCAGGCCGTCCCGACCACCCGCGTGGACTGGCGCCCGCCCATGGAGGGCACCGAGGCCGACCTCGCGACCGTCGCCGCCGACCCGCGCCGCCCGGAGGCCAACGCCCGAGCGCTGGCCGCAATGCTCGACGTCACCGCGACGCTCGTCGACGTCGCGCCGGCCTCGCAGGTGCTCGGCCTCCAGCCCGGCGAGTTCCTGCACGCCGGGCCGCCGATCACCTGGGACCGCGCGTCCGGGCCGCTGCGCGGCGCACTCATGGGCGGCGCCGCGCTCGAGGGCCTGGTGGACGATCCCGAGGACGCCGCCGCGCTGTTCGCCTCCGGCGCCAACGTGAGCCTCGAGCCGTGCCACCACCGCTCGACGGTCGGCCCGATGGCCGGCGTCGTGACCCCGAGCATGTGGATGTTCGTGCTCGAGGACGCCGCGACCGGCCGCCGGACGTACTGCTCCCTCAACGAGGGCCTCGGCAAGGTGCTCCGGTACGGCGCCTACTCCCCCGAGGTGCTCACCCGGCTGCGCTGGATGGGCGACGTGCTCGGCCCGCTGCTGCAGGCCGCCGTCCGTGGCCTCCCCGACGCCGGCGGTGACCCGGTCGACGTCACCGGCATCCTCACCCAGATGCTCCAGATGGGCGACGAGGCCCACAACCGCAACCGGGCCGGCACCCTGATGCTGCTGCGCGACCTCGCGCCGGCCATGGTGAGCGCCGTCGACGGGCGGGGCTTCGACAGCGCGGACGTCGCGCAGGCGCTGCGGTTCGTGGGCGGCAACGACCACTTCTTCCTCAACCTGGCGATGCCGGCGTGCAAGCTCGCGCTCGACGCCGCCCGGGGGATCGAGGGCTCCACCATGGTCGTGGCCATGGCCCGCAACGGCACGGACTTCGGCATCCAGGTCGCCGGCACCGGTGACGAGTGGTTCACCGGCCCGGCGCAGCTGGCCGAGGGCCTCTTCCTGGGCGACTACGGGCCCGACGACGCCAACCCGGACATCGGCGACAGCGCGATCACCGAGACCGCCGGCATCGGCGGCTTCGCGATGGCGACCGCTCCGGCGATCGTGCGCTTCGTCGGGGGCTCGGTGCCCGACGCCCTGGCCACCACCCGCCGGATGCACGAGATCACGCTGGGCGAGAACCCGCGCTGGGCGGTCCCGGTCCTGGAGTTCCAGGGCACGCCGACCGGCATCGACGTCACGAAGGTGTGCCGCACCGGCATCCTGCCGCAGATCAACACCGGCATGGCCGGCAAGGTGGCGGGCGTCGGGCAGGTCGGCGCCGGCCTGGTCACGCCTCCGGCCGAGATCTTCCCGAAGGCGCTGACCAGGCTGGCCGAGCTGGCCGCTCGCTAGCCGTTCAGCGCCTCCTCGGCAGTGGTGCCCTGCTCCTCGAACCACGCGTCGTCGAAGACGCTGCCGTCGATGAGCCACTCGCCGTCGCGCTCGACCAGGTTGATCGGGAGCG
Source organism: Actinomycetes bacterium (assembly GCA_023415395.1). GTDB lineage: Bacteria > Actinomycetota > Actinomycetes > Propionibacteriales > Nocardioidaceae > Nocardioides. Next base: position 1,417 of record JAEZKN010000457.1, on the reverse strand, counting down.
TGTCCTCGCCCTCGGCGGTGTCCGGCTCCGTGACCGACGCGACGTCCCCGTCGAAGCTGATCCACTCCGCCTCGACCCGGTCCTCCGCGATGAGCTCCTCCGCCGCGGCCGCGGGGTCGTCGACCAGGCCGATGCTGAGCATCGAGACGCCGATGATCGTGCGCAGCACCGCGTAGGCGTGCACGTCGCTCTGGAAGGTGTCCCACGCCAGCCACGCCGAGGTCTGCGGGTACCACTCGTCGACGAAGGCCACGAAGTCGTCCATGGCGTCGTCGGGCAGGTCGGACTCGACCGCGGCCAGGGTCTCCTCGATGAGCAGGGTGTACGACGCGTTGGCGGCGTCGGCGACCGCCTGCGGGTCGGGCTCGGAGGTGGCGGCCTCGCTGGCCGCCGAGGTGGGCTCGCTCTTCTTCGGCTCGGGCTCGTCGGACCCGCAGGCGCTGAGGGAGAGGGCGGCCACGAGGGCGGCGGTGGACAGGGACAGCAGACGCGTTCTGGGCATGGGCCCGCAGATTAACGACTGTAGAAGTCCGCAAATGGTCCAGACCAGATCCAGACGGAAGCCGCCCGATAATCTCCTCCGCACTCGCCGGATCGGGCCGGCTCGTTGACCCCCCGACCCGAAGGACCTCCCCGATGCAGAACCCCGCGCCCGAGTCCCGCCTCATCGAGCCCGTCTCCGCCTTCCTGCTCGGTCTCGGCGCCGTGCTCACCGCGCTGGCGGCGTACCTCTCCGCCGTGCAGGCCGGCGACGAGGACGAGGCCCGCGCCAAGTCCATCGAGCACAGCGCCCGGTCGTTCGCGCTGACCAACACCGCGACCCAGGTGCGGGCGGCGGACCAGGCCATGTTCGCGGCCTGGGCGGAGTCCGGGTTCGGCGACACCGACGACCTCACCGAGTACCTCATGACCCTCATGCGGCCCGAGCTCGTCGACGCGATCACCACCTGGGGCGACACCGACGACGACGGCCCGGACACCCCGTTCGAGATGGCGGAGAACCCCATCGCCGAGGAGGCCGAGGCCGCCGACGCGCGCACCGCCGCCGAGGCCGCGGACGCCCGGGCGCAGCAGGCGGCGGACAAGGGCGACAGCTACGACAAGTCGACGATCTACCTGGCCCTGGGCCTGTTCTTCGCCGGTATCGGCACGACCTTCCGCCGGCGCTCCTACGCCATCGGCCTGCTCGGCGTCAGCGCCCTGAGCCTGGTCGTCGGCACGGTCACGCTGCTCACGGCCTGACCACTCACCTGACCACTCACCTGACCACTCAGGGACGGAGCTCGGGCGGGCGGAAGAACGCCCGCGCGATGTCGACGTTGCCGCCGGGGCGCAGCGGGGTCCCCTCCTCGAGGTAGCACTGCCGCGCCTCGGCCTGGTGGCTCGGCGGCAGCGACCCGTCGGCGCGCACCACGCG
>JAEZKN010000397.1 GCA_023415395.1 Actinomycetes bacterium | reverse complement strand
GCAGCGCCAGCGCCACCAGGTCGCGCACGTGGCCGACCGGCTGGCCGGACGCCTCGAGCTTGGCGACCAGCGCCCAGCCCGCGGCGATCGTCTCGAGGCAGCCGGTCGCGCCACACCGGCAGGACTGCTCGCCGGCGGCGTCGACCGTGGTGTGCCCGATCTCACCGGCCGCGCCGAGGTGCCCGCTGAGCACCCGACCGCCGGCGACGATCCCCAGGCCGAGCCCGGTGGAGGCCTTGACGACCAGCATGTCGTCGAGCCCGCTGCCGCCGCCGAGCAGCTCGGAGCGGGCGAGCACGTCGGCGTCGTTCCCGACGAAGAGCGGCGCATCCACGAGATCGGCGAAGTACGGCGCCAGCTCGACGCCGTCCCAGCCGGTCATCACCGGCGAGCCGATGCTGATCCCGCGGCTGCGGTCGAGGGTGCCGGGCAGGCTCAGGCCGATGCCGAGCACCGGCGGCTCGACGTTCTTCAGCAGCACGCCGAGGCGCCGCACGATGTCGGGCATCAGGTCCTCGGGACCGGTCCCGACCGCGTGGTCGCGCGAGTCCGAGGTCAGCTCCTGGCCGTCGAGGTCGAGGACGGCGAGCTGGCTGCGCGAGCGGCCGATCGCCACGGCGAGGACCACGCCGGCGTCCTTGTTGAAGACGAGGGCGCCCGGCGGACGACCGCCGGTGGAGGCCAGCTCCTCGCCGATGAGCAGCAGGCCGCCCGCGGTGAGCAGGCTGACCCGCGCGGTCACCGCTGTGCGGGACAGGCCGGTCAGGGCGCGCAGCTGCGAGCGCGTCACGGCGCGCCCGGTGCGGACGAGCTCGAGCAGCTCGCCCGCGGTCGCCGGGGCCGCGCTGTCGCGGAGTTCGACCATCTGGGTCACCTGGGGAGCATAAACCCGCCTGCTTTGATCCTGAAAAGACCTTAGTGGTGCTTGCGTCACGCCTAAGACCTTCCTACGGTGGAGCACATGGACCAGCCACCCGCTCCGAACGTGCTCCCCGAGACGTGCGACTTCACGGTGTTCGGCGGGACCGGCGACCTGGCGCTGCGCAAGCTGCTGCCTGCGCTCTACCACCGCGACGTCGAGGGCCAGCTGCCCGCGGACTACCGCGTCCTCGGGGTCTCCATGTCCGAGCTGGACGACACCGGGTGGCGCGAGGTGGTGCGCGAGGCGCTCACCACCCACGTCGACCCGGGCGACCTCTACGACGGCGCGGTCGACCGCTTCCTCGCCCGGCTGCACCACCTGCGGCTGGACGCGCAGGACCCCGACGACTGGCACCGCTTCCACGCCCTGCTCAAGGACCGTCCGCACCCCGAGCAGGCGGTGCGCGTCTTCTACCTCGCGGTCGCCCCGCGGCTCTTCGGCTCGATCGCCCAGCGTCTCGACGAGATCGGCGTGGTCGACGAGCGGGCCCGCGTGGTCCTCGAGAAGCCGATCGGCCACGACCTCGCCTCGGCCCGGGAGGTCAACGAGTCGGTCGGCCGGGTCTTCGAGGAGTCCCAGATCTTCCGCATCGACCACTACCTGGGCAAGGAGAGCGTCCAGAACCTCCTCGTCACCCGCTTCGCCAACGCCTTCCTCGAGCCGCTCTGGAACTCCCGCTGGGTCGACCACGTGCAGATCACGGTCTCCGAGACCGTCGGCGTGGGCGGCCGCGGCGCCTACTACGACTCCGCCGGCGCGCTGCGCGACATGGTCCAGAACCACCTCCTCCAGCTGCTCTGCCTGGTCGCGATGGAGCCGCCGACCTACGTCGGGCGGGAGACCGTCCGCGACGAGAAGCTCAAGGTCCTCCACGCCCTGAAGCCGATGACGCCCACCGACGTGGACGCCGACACCGTCCGGGGCCGGTACGGCGCCGGCCTGGTCGACGGGGTCCCGGTCCCGTCGTACTCCGACGACCTGGGGCACGCCGGCTCGCGGACCGAGACCTTCGTCGCCCTCAAGACCGAGGTGCAGAACTGGCGCTGGGCGGGGGTGCCGTTCTACCTGCGCACCGGCAAGCGGATGGACCGCCGCGCGTCCGAGATCGTCGTGGTGTTCAAGGAGCCGCCGCACTCGATGTTCCCCAACGCCGAGGGCACGACCCAGCCCAACCGGCTGCACATCCTGGTCCAGCCCGACGAGGGCATGCGCCTGCACCTGACGGCCAAGGAGCCCGGGCCCGGCGGCTACCGACTGCGCCCGGTGTCGCTCGACCTCAGCTATGCCAACGCCTTCGACGTGCGGCTGCCCGACGCCTACGAGCGGCTGCTCATGGACGTCATCAAGGGCAACCCCACCCTCTTCATGCGCCGCGACGAGGTCGAGGCCGCGTGGACGTGGACCGAGCCGATCCTCCAGCGCTGGGCGAGCTCGCCCGACCGCCCCAAGCGGTACGCCGCCGGCACCGACGGACCGACCGCCGCCGCGACGCTCCTCGAGCGTGACGGCCGAACCTGGCAGGAGCCCGACCAGTGACACTCAGCCATCGAGGGGTCCATCCCACCCTCGCCGAGGTGACGGCCCGGATCGCCGAGCGCAGCGCGCCCGGCCGGGCCGACTACCTCGCCCGGATCCGGGCTGCCGCGGACGCCGGACCGGCGCGGGGCCAGCTCGCGTGCGCCAACCTCGCGCACGGCTTCGCGGCCGCGGAGCCCGAGGGCAAGCTCGCTCTCCGCGGTCGCACCAAGCCGAACATCGCGATCGTGTCGTCCTACAACGACATGCTCTCGGCGCACCAGCCGTTCCGCGACTACCCGGAGACGCTGAAGAAGGCGATCGTGCGGGCCGGCGGCATCGCGCAGTTCGCCGGCGGCGTACCGGCCATGTGCGACGGCATCACCCAGGGCCGCGACGGCATGCAGCTCTCGCTCTACAGCCGCGACGTGATCGCGATGTCGACGGCGATCGCGCTCTCCCACGACATGTTCGACGGCGCGCTGATGCTCGGCGTGTGCGACAAGATCGTGCCCGGCCTGCTGATCGGCGCGCTGTCCTTCGGCCACCTGCCCACGGTCTTCGTCCCGGCCGGGCCGATGGCCTCGGGACTGGCGAACGCCGAGAAGGCCAAGGTGCGCCAGCTCTACGCCGAGGGCAAGGTCGGCCGCGACGAGCTGCTCGAGGCCGAGGCGGCGTCGTACCACTCCGCCGGCACGTGCACGTTCTACGGCACGGCGAACTCCAACCAGATGCTCATGGAGGTGCTCGGGCTGCACCTGCCCGGGTCCTCGTTCGTGAACCCCGGCACTCCGCTGCGCGTGGCGCTGACGAGGGCGGCCGGGCGCCGGGTCACCGAGATCACCCGGCAGGGCGCCAGCAGCGGGACGATGAGCCCGACGCCGATCGGCGAGATCGTGGACGAGAAGGCGATCGCCAACGCCTGCGTCGCGCTGCTGGCCAGCGGCGGGTCGACCAACCACACGATCCACCTGGTCGCGATCGCCCGCGCCGCCGGCATCAGCCTGACCTGGGAGGACCTCGACGACCTGTCGGCGGTCGTCCCGCTGCTGACCCGGATGTACCCGAACGGCGAGGCGGACGTGAACCACTTCCACGCCGCCGGCGGGGTCGCCTTCCTCGTGCACACGCTGCTGCGCGCCGGGCTGCTGCACGAGGACGTGCAGACGGTCGCCGGCCGCGGTCTGACGCACTACACGCGCGAGCCCGTGCTGCGCGGGGACGACCTCACCTGGGAGGAAGGCCCGAAGCGCTCGCTCGACACCTCGGTCCTGCGGCCGGTCGCCGAGCCGTTCGACACCGACGGTGGCGTGCGGATGCTGCGGGGCCCGCTCGGCCGCGCGGTCATCAAGACCTCCGCGGTCAAGCCCGAGCACCGGCTGGTCACCGCCCCGGCGGTGGTCTTCGACGACCAGCACGACTTCCTGGCCGCGTTCGGCGCCGGGCAGCTCGACGGCCGCGACTTCGTGGCGGTGGTCCGCTACCAGGGCCCGGCCGCCAACGGCATGCCCGAGCTGCACAAGCTCACCCCCGCGCTGGGCGTGCTCCAGGACCGCGGCCAGCGGGTCGCGATCGTCACCGACGGCCGCATGTCCGGCGCCTCCGGCAAGGTGCCGGCCGCGATCCACGTGACGCCCGAGGCCGCGCTGGGCGGTCCCCTCGCGCGCGTCCAGGACGGTGACCTGATCACCGTCGACGCCGACGGCCGGCTGCTCGACCTGCACGTCGACCACGACGACCTGCAGCGCCGCCCGGTCACCGGTCGCGCGCCGCAGGGCGCGGAGTGGGCGGGCACCGGGCGCGAGCTCTTCGCCGCCTTCCGCGCAACCGTCGGCTCGGCCGACACCGGCGCCAGTGTCTTCCCAGGCGTCCCCAGCCCCGGCCAGGAGGTCCGCGTTGTCCAGCCTGCTTGACCTCGCACCGGTGATGCCGGTCGTCGTCGCCGAGACCGCCGCCGAGGGTGTCGGCATCGCGCGCGCCCTCGCGGCCGGCGGGCTGCCGGCCATCGAGCTCACCCTGCGCACCGAGGCCGCGCTCGACGCGATCCGCGCCATCTCCGCCGAGGTGCCCGAGATCCGTGTCGGCGCGGGCACGATCACCCGCCCCGGCCACGCCCGGCTCGCCGCCGACGCGGGCGCCCAGTTCCTGGTCTCCCCCGGGACCACCGGATCGCTGCTGCACGCCATGCAGGACACCGGCCTGCCGTTCCTGCCCGGCGTCGCGACCGTCTCGGAGGCGCTGGCCGCCCTCGAGGCCGGCTGCACCGACCTCAAGTTCTTCCCGGCCGAGGCGTCCGGCGGGGTCGCCTTCCTCCAGGCGGTCTCCGCGCCGGTGCCGACGGCCCGCTTCTGCCCGACCGGCGGGATCCGCCCGGCCACCGCGCCGGCGTACCTCGCCCTTCCGAACGTCGGCTGCGTCGGCGGGACCTGGCTGACGCCGGCCGACGCCGTCGCGTCCGGGGACTGGGACCGGATCAGCGCGCTCGCCGCGGAGGCTGCTGCTCTGGTTCGCTGAGGTCGTGCGCGACGTCGACCTGCCGACCCACCGCCTCCGGGTCCTCGAGTGGGGCCCGGACGACGGACCGCTCCTCGTCGCGCTGCACGGCTTCCCCGACACCGCGCTGACCTGGCGGCACCTCGCGCCGTTGCTCGCCGAGGCCGGCTGGCGGGTGGCCGCGCCGTACCTGCGCGGCTACGCGCCGTCAGGGATCCCGAGCGACGGGGACTACTCGGTGCGCGCGCTCGCGAACGACGCGATCGCGCTGCACGAACGGCTCGGCGGCGACGAGCGGGCCGTGCTGCTCGGGCACGACTGGGGCGCGATCACGACCAACGCGGTCGCGGCCGACCCGGCGTCGCCGTACGCGAGGCACGTCTCCCTGGCCGTCCCGCCGCTGACCGCGATGCGCGGCTGGGACCCCGCGCTGCTGCGGCAGCCGCTGCGCTCCTGGTACATCGCCTACAACCAGGTCCCCGGGCTGGCCGAGCGGCACTTCGACTGGCTGGCCGCGCGGCTGTGGCGGCAGTGGTCGCCCCGGTACGACGCCCGCGAGGACCTCGCCCACCTGCGCGCGGCGGTGCCGGACCGGGCGCACGCCCGCGCGGTCGTGTCCTACTAC
>JAEZKN010000281.1 GCA_023415395.1 Actinomycetes bacterium | reverse complement strand
CGGTGGGGATGACCCGCGACCCCGGTGTGCCCGAGCCGGCCGCCCCGGTGGTGCCCGACCGCGTCGAGGTCGCAACCTTCCCCTACCGCCTGGTCGACACCGTGCCCGTGCGCGAGGACGGCAGCGTCGAGCTGCCGGCGAGCGAGGAGTCACGGGTCGTGGTGCTCGCGACCAGCGATCTCGGCGACGGCGTCGCCACGCTGTGGGTGGAGGACGCGCGTGCGGTCGCGCGGGTGGTCGGGGACGAGCACGTGTCCGCTCCGGCCAGCGCCGCCGGCGGCCTCTCGGTCGAGCTCGACGGGGCGCCGGACGACGCGCGGGTCGAGCTCGGCGTCTACGAGCCCACCGGCGAGCTCCCGGCGGGCGTGGCCTCGGGCGATGTCGTCTTCCGGGACCGGCTGGGCGATCGCGAGCTCGTCGCGGCGGCGTACGGCGACGCGCGCAGCCCGGCACGGATCGAGGTCCCCGGCCCGAAGGACGACATCGAGGTGTCAGCGTGGTGCCGCACGAAGGAGGACCTCTACCTCCACGTCGAGGGTGGCGGGGGCGGCTGGACCTGCGGCTGGCTCGACGACACCAACGACCCGGGAGCGGCGAACACCGGCTACTTCGGGTTCGGGCCGGGCGAGGACACGCTGACGGCCTACGTGACGGACGGCAGGAACGGCCCCCGCGTGACCGACGGCGAGGTGGCGTTCGGCATCGCGGCCTACCGCGTGGCCGCGCCGCCGACCGACGTCCTCGGGGCTGACGTGCCGACGGTGACGGAGCTCGAGGGCCGCACCTGGCGCCTCGACGAGGTGGTCGAACCCGAGGACGGCCGCTACGAGGTCGACACCTCCGGCAGCGACGTCCTGTTCGGCGTCGTGACTGCCGAGGCGTCCGGGCTGGACCTGGCCTGGCGCGGAGCGCACGACCGCTCCTCGTCGGGCTGGAGCGGCGGTGAGCCCTCCGGTGCCGGCTGGTCGATGGGCGGCGTCCTGTGGCACGGCGACCGCTACGTGGTCGACGTGGACGTCGCGGGCGCGGCCGGCCGGAGCCGGCTGGTGCTCTACCGCCCGGAGTAGTTCGGCGCCTCGACGGTCATCTGCACGCCGTGCGGGTGGCTCTCCTGGAGCGAGGCCTGCGTGATCCGGACGAACTTGCCCTTCTCCTGCAGCTCCGGGATGGTCCGCGCGCCGACGTAGAACATCGACTGGTTGAGGCCGCCGATGAGCTGGTGGGCGACCGCGGCGAGGGGGCCGCGGTAGGCGACCTGGCCCTCGATGCCCTCCGGGACGATCTTGTCGTCGCTGGCGACCTCGGCCTGGAAGTAGCGGTCCTTGGAGTAGGACTTCTTGCCCCGGCTCGACATCGCGCCGAGCGAGCCCATGCCGCGGTAGGACTTGAACTGCTTGCCGTTGACGAAGACCAGCTCGCCGGGCGACTCCTCGCAGCCGGCCAGCAGCGAGCCGACCATCACGGTGTCGGCGCCGGCGACGATCGCCTTGGCGATCTCGCCGGAGTGCTTGAGGCCACCGTCGGCGATCACGGGTACGCCGGCCGGCTTGCACGCCAGCGACGCCTCGTAGACCGCGGTCACCTGGGGCACGCCGACGCCGGTGACCACGCGCGTGGTGCAGATCGAGCCCGGTCCGACACCGACCTTGACGGCGTCCGCCCCGGCGTCGACGAAGGCCTGCGCGCCGTCCTTGGTCGCGACGTTGCCGCCGACGACCTGCACGTGCTTGGTGGCCGGGTCGGTCTTGAGCCGCTGGACCATGTCGAGCAGCATCCGGACGTTGCCGTGCGCGGTGTCCGCGACGAGCACGTCGACACCGGCGTCGATGAGCGTCGTCGCGCGCTCCCAGGCGTCGCCGAAGTAGCCGATCGCCGCACCGACCATGAGCCGGCCGGCGCCGTCGTAGGAGGCGTTGGGGAACTGCTCGCCCTTGACGAAGTCCTTGACGGTGATGAGGCCGGCCAGGTGGCCCTCGGGGTCGACCAGCGGCAGCCGCTCGCGCTTGTGCTTGCGCAGCAGGGCGGTGGCGTCCTCGCGGCTGATGTCGGCGTCGCCGGTGATCAGCGGCATCGGCGTCATCACCTCGTCGACCTTGGTGGTCGCCCACTCGGCGACCGGCGTGAAGCGCAGGTCGCGGTTGGTGATCATGCCGAGGAGCCGGTTGTCCCCGTCGACGACCGGGAAGCCGGAGACGCGGTACTCACCCGCCAGCTGGTCGAGCTGCTCCAGGGTCGCGTCGGGACCGATCGTGACCGGGTTGGAGATGATCCCGGTCTGCGTCCGCTTCACCAGGTCGACCTGGTAGGCCTGGTCCTCGATGGAGAGGTTGCGGTGGAGCACGCCGAGGCCGCCCTGGCGGGCCATGGCGATGGCCATCCGGGACTCGGTCACAGTGTCCATCGCGGCGCTGACCAGCGGCGCGTTCAGGCTGATCTCGCGGGTGAGCCGCGTCGTCAGGTCGATGTCCGCCGGTGCCAGGTCGGAGTGACCCGGCAGCAGGAGGACGTCGTCGTAGGTCAGGCCCAGGCTGGCGAACTTCTCGGGAACCTCCACTCCCCCAGCCTAGCGAGCGATGCCCGTCACGCCCGCAGCGGCTTGAGCTCGTGCACCGGCACCCGGACCGTGAGGGTGTCCCCGGCCATCCGGATGCGCCCGCGGAGCCCTGCCGCCATCACCATCGGCAGCACGGCCTGGTTGTCGGCCCGGGTGGAGAGCACGATCTCCTCCAGCCCCATCCCCTGCGCGACGCGGGCGATGTCGACGAGCAGGCGGGTGCCGACGCCGCGTCGCTGGAAGGCCGGGTCGACGTCGACGTCCGCGGACCCGTCCACGTGCACGACGGCGCGGCCCACGACCGAGCCCTCGACCAGCGCGGCGACCGAGTCACCGGAGACGACGTACTCT
>JAEZKN010000230.1 GCA_023415395.1 Actinomycetes bacterium | reverse complement strand
GGGGTCTCGACAGGCTCGACCAGCGTCCGGCCCAGCACTAGCGTGCGGTCATGAGCTACCCGCCACCGCAGTACTTCGGCACCACCGGTGAGGTCACGGCGCGCTTCCGGCCGGCGGACACCCCGCCCGACCTCCCGCGCCCCGGCGGGGCGGCGAGCTACCTGGCGACCGGTGCGTCCACGAAGGGGCGTTTCGGCCTCTACCGCTGGGACATGGGGCCGGAGGTGTCGGGAGCGGATCCGCACTTCCACCGCACGATGAGCGAGTCCTTCTTCGTGCTCTCGGGGACGGTGCAGCTCTCGGACGGGACGCGGTGGTTCGACGCGCACCCGGGCGACTTCGACTACGTGCCCGAAGGTGGGCTGCACGGCTTCAGGAACCGCTCGGGCGAGCCGGTGTCACTGCTGATCCTCTTCGCCCCGGGGGCGCCGCGCGAGGCGTACTTCGAGGGCCTGGTCGCGATGGCCGAGGGCCGGTGGAAGCCCAGCGAGCAGGAGCTCCAGGCGTTCTTCGAGGAGCACGACAACATCTACGTCTGAGCGATCGCCCGTCGCGCCTGGCGAGCCGCGGCCCGCGCCGCCCGGCGTCGCGCCGGGAGCAGCTGGAGCGCGCTCAGGACCGCGAAGACGAGGGTGTTGAAGCCGACCCAGAGGCACAGCGCCTCGTACCAGTCGGTGTAGAGCCACTCGGTCGGGAGCAGGATGCCCCAGGCCGCCACGGGCACGAGCGCCACCAGGGCGACGGCGGCCGCCTGTGCGGGCGGTCGCGGGACGTAGTTCCACTCTGCGCGGCTGCCCCGCAGGATGCCGGCGAAGGACGCGACGAAGGTCGCCTGCAGGAACGCCGCGTAGCCCAGCTCGGGGAAGACGAGTGCCGCCAGTCCCCGCGCTCGCCAGCCGGCCGCCCAGACCGTCACCACCCGCTCGACGAGGAAGACCAGGCCGATCGTGACCCAGAAGGCCGACCAGCGCAGGCTGTCGGCCGCGAGCAGCGTGATGCCGAGCAGGAGGAAGTAGGAGTAGAGCGCGACGACGCCGTAGGCCAGGCCGAGCTGCTGACCCCAGTACAGGGCGGTGGCGCGGGTCAGGCCATAGGTGCCGATGTTCTCCAGGGCACCGCGGTGCCACCGCAGGCGCTGCCGGCCCAGGTCCCGCCAGGTCGTCATGATCTCGGTGGTGACCCGGCACTGCGGCGGCGAGGTCAGCCGCGCGCCGAGCGACTTCAGCGCCAGCGTCAGCTCGTTGTCCTCGGTGAGCGCGACCGTGTCGTAGACGTCGCCGCGCCGTCCCGGCACCAACGTGCCGCGTGCGTCGGCGACGGCTCGCAGGGCGTAGGCCCGCATGACCGCGGCCGTGCCGGTCAGCACGAAGACCCGGTTCAGGCGCCGGGCGACGACGCGCTGGTAGCGCGCGAACTCGTTGCGCTGGAACTCGCCGAGCACCCCGGCTCCCCGCTCGCCGTAGAAGAGGCCGCCCACGGCCATCAGTCCCGGGTCGCCCTCCAGCAGCTCCATCGCGGTCGCGAGGAAGTCCTCGCTCAGGGTCGAGTCGGCGTCCATCACCATCACGACGTCGCCGGTCGAGGTCTCCGGCAGCAGCCGCGCGAGCACCTGGTTGAGCGCACCTGCCTTGCGCTCGGTGTTGCCGGCCGTCTCCACCACCTCGACGCCGTGCGCGCGGGCGATCTCCACGGTGCGGTCGCTGCAGTTGTCCGCGACGACCGTGATGGCGTCGGGCTGCCGGCTCTGCGCGGCCAACGACGCCAGGGTCTCCCCGATCACCGCCTCCTCGTCGTGCGCCGGGATCAGCACGTGGCAGCGCAGGCGGGCCCCCGGGGGCGGCAGCTCCGAGGCGTCGGGCACGGCACTGGCCGGCCACAGCGGCCCCTGCTCGACCTCCATCCGACGCAGGGGCGCCGGACGGAGGACCAGCGCTGCGCAGCCGCCGGATCGCGGGCGGCATCTCGTCGGGGTGCTGCCGCTCGGGAGAGAGCACCCGCATCGCGGCGGCGGTGTGGAGACCCGCGACCGACAGGAACGTGGCCGCCGCGAAGGCGCCCGCGGCCAGGAACACGGGGATGCTCGATCCGCCGAGCGGGAGGTTCAGCGGGAGCGTCGCGGTGCGACGCTCCGGCGCGTGCCGGTTCGCCCAGAGCAGCCAGATGGCCAGGCAGAGCAGGGCGAGCGCCACGACGACGATGACGATCGTGGCCCGGGCGAGCCGGGCCTGCCTCGTCCCGAGCGCGGCCGAGGCGCGCTCTCCCGATGAGGTCGGGTCCTCAGACACCTGCGTCTCTGTGTGTGTAGTCGTGCACGCTCCGGCCGACGTAGGCCCGGGAGACCAGCGCGACGAACCGCTCGACGGCGTCCTCGTTGGGTCCGAACGGCCCGGGGGCGTAGTGCGGCGACTCCAGGCCGCGCTGGACGGACTCGCAGGCGGCCCAGTCCTGGCGGTTGGTCAGGTCCCAGAACTCCACCGCGAAGGTCGGGTCCGGCACCGAGCCGTCGGGGCGCGGCACGAGGTACCACGAGCACTCGATCCAGGTCCGCCCCGGCGCGAGCGGCACCAGCCGGTGCGTCATCACGTAGTCGGGGTGGGGCGAGACCAGCAGGTTCGGGAGCAGGTGGACGTACTCGACCGCGGTCGGCGAGACGCCCGGGATCGGCAGCCCGTCGGACTCCCCCGTCAGCGACATCGTGGTCATGCCGTCGCGCAGCACCATCGCGCCACCGACCCACGCGCCGGGCAGGTCGTAGTTGTCGCCGGAGGTCGGCGGCGTGACCTGGCACAGCTCGGGGTGGATCAGCGGGCAGTGGTAGCACTCGTGGTAGTTCTCGGCGACGATCTTCCAGTTCGCGGCGATCTCGTAGGAGTGCCGTTCCGCGAGCACCAGCGCGCCGACGTCGTACGGCGCCACGATGCCCGCCAGGTCGCCCAGCCAGTCCGCGAACGGCACCACGTCGGGGTCGCCGAGGCGGTGCGCGGCGTGGCCGAAGACCCAGCCCTCCCAGACCGCGACGGGCAGCTCGACCAGGGAGTACTCCGCCGCGTCGAAGCCGGGCTCGTCGCGGTAGCCGGGCGCGGCGACGAGGTCGCCGGCGAGGTCGTAGGACCAGGCGTGGTAGGGGCAGATGACCGACTTCCGCGCCGACGCGTCGCCGTCGGGCAACAGCTCGTGGGCGCGGTGGCGGCAGGTGTTGGCGAACATCCGGACCCCGCCGGCGGAGCGCGTCAGCAGCGCAGACACGTCGCCCACCATCACCGCGCGCTGCGTGGCCGGCCTGCTGCCCTCCTCGGCCAGCGCCGGCGGCAGCAGCTCCTCGAGCCGGCCCAGGCAGGTCCAGCCGCCGGCGAAGAGGTGGCGACGCTCCCAGGCCAGCACCTCCTCGGAGGTGTAGGCGGACGCTGGCAGCATGGCGGGCACGGAGCCGTCCCGCTTCTCGATCTCCTGCTGGAGACGTACCAGATCGCTCATCGCGGCCTCCTCAAGACTGAGCCAAGCATGGATTCTGCCGCCTCGGGAGGGAGACGACATGACGAAATCGGGGACGCGCCTGACCACGGCGACGTTCGAGCGTCCGGCCGACCTGGCCGACGGCAGCGACCCGCGGGTGCTCTACGCGCGCTCCTACCTCTTGACGCGCCTCGTGGTCGGGGCGATCGGCATCTGCCTGCCGTTCCTGCTCTGGGTGGTCGACGCGCTCGTGCTGCGCGGCGGCCCGACCACCCGCGACTCCCTGAGCGACTACTACCACTCCGGCGCGCGCGACCTGTTCGTCGGAGCGCTCTGCGTGATCGGCTGCCTGCTGCTGACCTACCTCGCCGCCCAGCCCAGGACGTGGGACTACTGGCTCAGCACGGTGGCGGGCGTCGCCGTCCTCGGGGTGGCGTTCCTGCCGACGGGCGACGACACGGTGGGCGTGGTGCACTTCGTCTGCGCCGGGGTCTTCATCCTCAGCCTGGCGGCGCTCTGCTTCGTCTTCGCCGCCCGCGACCGGAGGTACGGCGGCCACCCGCGCCTGCACCGCGCCTGCGGCATCGCCATCCTGGCCGCCGTGGCGTGGGTGCTGCTCGGCACGGTGGTGGACCTGTCGATCGGCTGGCTCACGTCGGTCTACCTCGGCGAGGTGGTCTCGGTGTGGGCCTTCGGCCTGTCGTGGCTGGTCAAGGGTGCGGACCTGCTGCATCTCACACCAGCCAGTGCGCGTCGTACGCCGGGTCGGTGAGGGCCGGCCGGTCCATCGCGAACGTCGGCGAGACCGACTCCCGCTCTCCGGTCGCGAGGTCGGCGAGCAGCCGCCCGAAGGTCGGCGCGAACTTGAAGCCGTGCCCGGCACCGAGCCCCACCACCACCGACGGGTGGCGGGGCACCCGGTCCATGACGAAGTCGCGGTCGGGCGTGAGCGTGTACTGGCAGCGCAGCGACCGGACCGGCACGCCCGCCCCGGGCAGCATCCGCCGCACATGACCGGCCAGCAGCGCCAGCATCTCCTCGTCGGTCTCGGTGCCCCGCCGGTCCGGGTCGACGGCCGGGCCACCGCAGTCCTGCGCGGCCTTGACCGTCGCCTCCCCGTAGCAGGGGAAGCCGTAGAACGACGGCTCGTCCATCCAGATCCACAGCGGCATCCGCTCGGGCGCGAAGTCCTCGGGCCGCTCGGGGCGGAAGTACGTCGCCTGCTCCAGCGTCACGGTCAGCGGCAGCTCCACGCCGAGCGGCCCGAGCAGCTGGTTGGTCCAGGCGTCGGCGCAGAGCACCACGCTGTCGCAGGAGTAGGTCGTCCCGTCGGCCAGCGTCACCGACTCCCCCGTCACCCCGACGACCGGGGCGTGGTCGCGCAGGACCGCGCCGTGGCGCCGCGCCTGCTCCTGCATCGCGGCGGTGCCCGGTCCGGCGGGCACGATGGCGCCGCGCTCCTGGAAGAGCCCGACAGTGCCCTCCGGCAGCACGAGCTGCGGCCAGCGCTCGCCGATCGCGGCGACGTCGAGCAGCTCGTAGCCGATGCCGACCTCGTCGAGCGAGGACGTGTAGTCGATCAGCGGGATCGCCGGCTCGGGCGGGAAGAGGTCGAGCCCGCCCACCACCGTGGTCAGGTCGCGACCCACCCGGTCGGAGAGCCGGGCCCAGTCGTCGTAGGCGTCCTGGGTCAGCCGGACGTACTCCGGGGTGTGGTAGCTGTGCCGCAGGATCCGGCTGGTGTCGTGGCTCGCGCCGTTGCTGTGGCCGAGCCCGAAGCGCTCCAGGCCGAGCACGGTGCGCCCGCGGGTCGCGAGCTCGTACGCCGTCGCCGACCCGAGCGCGCCCAGCCCGACGACGACGTGCTCGAAGCGCTCAGTCACCGGAGTCCTCCAGACGCGGCAGCAGCCACCGGCGGATGTCGGCGGAGTCGTCCTCCATCGGCGCGAACCAGCCGTGGGTGTAGGACCGCGAGGACATGCCGCGCTGCACCGACTCGCAGATCGCCCAGTCCTGCTGGTTGACCAGGTCCCAGAGGTCGCCGGCGTCGGAGGGGTCGAAGCCCGGGTCGGCCACCGCCGAGGGGTGGAAGAGCAGCAGGCAGTCGATGCGCGTGCGGTCGACCGACTGCGGCAGCAGCACGAAGGCGGCGACGTGGTCGGCCGAGGCCGAGAGCATCAGGTTCGGGTGCACGAGCTCGCCCTTGTGCCGTACCCGCTCGGCCTCGTCGAGGCCGGGGAGCGGGGCGCGGGTCGTCGTGCCGGTCGTCGTGAAGGTCCACGCGCCCTCGCGGTGCGGCACGCCGTTGTCCCAGTCGATGTCGGTGCCGCCTCCGCCGAAGGCGGGCACCAGCCGGGTGAGCTCGGGGTGGACCGGCCCGCAGTGGTAGCACTCGTTGTAGTTCTCGGCGACGACCTTGTAGTTGGCCGCGACCTCGTAGCGGAACCGCAGCCCGGTCACGAGCTCGCCCATCGCGTAGTTGGCCAGCGTCCGGTCCGGCCGCGCCATCGCCTCGGCCAGGGAGGAGGCCGGGGTGCCGAGGTGGGCGAAGACGAAGCCCGCCCAGGCGTCGACCGCCACCGGCTTCAGCGCGAAGTCCGGTCGCTCCTCGTCGGCGAGCGTGGCGTGCGGTGCCTTGAGCAGCGTGCCGTCGAGCGCGTAGGTCCAGGAGTGGTAGGGGCAGCGCAGCGAACCGGCCGCGGTGCACACCGGCTCCGCCCCGGGGTCGGCGGCGAAGAGCTGCGAGCCCCGGTGGCGGCAGACGTTGTACGCCGCGTGCAGCGCGCCGGCGGCGTCGCTGGTGACCAGCACCGACTCCCCCACGACGTCGACGACGGCGACCCGGCCCGGCCCGTCGAGGCCGAGGTCGGCGACGCGGCCCACGCAGAACCACTCGCCGTACAGGACGGCGTCGCGCTCGCGGGCGAACGCGCCCGGATCGACGTACATCTCCCTCGGCAGGGCGGCCTCCAGGTCAGACATCGGTTCCCTCCTTCGCGGTGACGAGGTGGCAGGCGGTGCGGTGGCCCTCGCTGGCCGGCAGCACGGGCAGCGGGACGGTGCGGCACCGGTCCTCGACCAGGACGGCGAGGCCCGAGGCCAGCGCCGGGCAGCGGGGGTGGAAGCGACACCCGCGCGGGATGCGGGTCGGGTCCGGGACCTCCCCCTCCAGCACGACCGGCTCGAGCTGGTCGATCTCGGGCACGACCGACAGCAGCGCCTGGGTGTAGGGGTGCCGCGGTGCCGCGAGCACCTCCTCCGTGGGGCCGGCCTCGACGATGCGCCCGAGGTACATCACGGCCGTGCGGTCGGCGATGTTCCAAGCCAGGCCGAGGTCGTGGGTGACGACGAGGACGCCGAGCCCGAGGTCGCCCCGCAGCTGGAGCAGCAGCGCGAGGATCTCGCCGCGGATCGAGGCGTCCAGGCTGGACACGGGCTCGTCGGCGATGAGCAGGTCCGGCTTCAGCGCCAGGGCGCCGGCGATGAGCACGCGCTGGCGCTGGCCGCCGGACAGCTCGTGCGGGTAGCGCAGGAAGAGCCGCTCCGGCGGCCGCAGCCCGGCCATGGCCAGCGCCTCGGCGACCTGCTGCTCCTCGTTGTCCGACATGCCGTGCAGCCGCAGGCCCTCGGCGACCGCGTCGTAGACGGTGTGCCGCGGGTTCAGCGCGCCGGCCGGGTCCTGGAGGATCAGCTGCACCCGGCGACGGAACGGCTTGAGGTCCTTGGTCCGGTAGCCCAGCGGGCTGCCGTCGACCAGCACCTCCCCGCGCGAGGGCGGCTGGAGACCGACGAGCGCCCGGGCCAGCGTGGTCTTGCCCGACCCCGACTCCCCCACCAGGGCCACGATCTCGCCGCTGCGCACTGTGAGGTCCGCGCCGTCGAGCGCCGTCGCGACGTCGCCCCCGCGGAGCTGGTACTCCACCGCGACGTCACGGGCCTCGAGCGTCAGGTCGGTCATCGCGCCTCCGCCTTGATGCAGGCGACCTGCCGGTCGTCGAGCCCGGCGAGCCCCCGCAGCGCGGGCTCCGCCGTGGTGCACTCCTCGGTCCCGATCGGGCAGCGCGGGTGGAAGGAGCAGCCGGACGGCAGCTCGCGCGGGTCGGGCGGGTCGCCGGCCAGGCCCGCCGGGGCGTAGCGCGCGGCCGGGTCGCCCACGCGCGGGAAGGACGCCCCGAGCGCGGCGGTGTAGGGGTGCACCGGGTGCGTGAAGAGCTGGTCGGCCGGCCCCTGCTCGACCACCCGGCCGCCGTACATCACCGCGATCCGGTCGCTCATGTCGGCGAGCACGGACAGGTCGTGGCTGATGAGCATCATCCCCACGCCCAGCTCGCGCACGAGCGTCGAGAGCACGTCGAGCACCTGGGCCTGCACCATGACGTCGAGCGCGGTGGTCGGCTCGTCGGCGACCACGAGCGCCGGGCGGCAGGCCAGTGCCATCGCGATCATCACGCGCTGCCGCTGCCCGCCGGAGAGCTGGTGGGGGTAGGCCCGGGCGCGGGAGGTCGGCAGCCCGACCTGCTCGAGCAGCTCGCCCACCCGGCGCTCCACCGACGCGTCGGTCGCGTCCGGCTCGTGCAGCCGGATCGGCTCGGCGAGCTGCACCCCGATCCGGCGTACGGCGTTGAGCGAGTGCAGCGCGCCCTGGAAGACGATCGACGCCCCTGCCCACCGAAGCGCGCGCAGGTCGCCCCACCGCATCGTGAGCACGTCCTGCCCGTCGACCAGGACCCGGCCGCTGACCGTCGCCGACGCGGGCTGGAGGCGGAGCACCGTGCTGGCCAGCGTCGACTTGCCGCAGCCCGACTCCCCCGCGACACCGACGACCTCGCCGCGGTCGACGACCAGGTCGACGTCGCGGACCGCGGGGAGCGGCCCCTCCTCGGTCCGGTAGGTGACCGAGAGCCCTTCCATGCGCAGCAGCTCGCTCATCGACGCCCCCTCATCGCTCACGCAGCTTGGGGTTGAGGACCTCTTCGAGCGCCTGGCCGACGAGGGTGAAGGACAGCACGACCAGCACGACGCAGACGCCCGGGGGCACGAAGTACCAGTACGAGCCGGTGGTGATCGCGCCGACGCCGTACGCGTCGTCGAGCATCGTGCCCCACGACGTCCGCGTCGGGTCGCCGAGACCGAGGAAGCTGAGCGTGGTCTCCGAGAGGATCGCGACCGCCACGGTGAGCGTGGTGTTGGCGAAGACGATCGGGACGACGTTCGGCAGCAGGTGCCGGCCGATCAGGTGGCGGTGGCCGGCGCCGAGGGCGCGCGAGCGCTCGACGTAGGGGCGCTCCTTGATCGAGAGCACCTGGCTGCGGATCAGCAGCGCCGTGCCGGGCCACGACGTCACGCCGATGACGATGACGATCGTGAAGAGCGACGGGCTCAGCACGCTGGCCAGCACGATGGCCAGCGGCAGGAACGCGATCACGAGGAACCACTCGGTCAGCCGGAAGAGGATCGCCCCGACCCAGCGGCCGAAGTAGCCCGACGTGAGGCCGATCAGCGTCCCGATGAAGACCGAGATCAGCGTGGCCATGAGGCCGACGAACAGCGAGATCCGCGCGCCCCAGATCAGCAGCGTGAGCACGGAGCGGCCCTGGGCGTCGGTGCCGAGCCAGTACTCCGAGGACGGCGGCTCGAGCACCCCGCCGGTCGCCTTGGTGACCTCGAGCCCCTCGGCCGGGGCGAGCACCGGCGCGAGCAGCGCGACCAGCACGAAGAAGCCCAGCACGCACAGGCCGGCCATGCCGGCACGGTTGCGGCGGAACTGCCGCCAGGCGCGGGACCTGCCGGCCCGCCGGCGGCGCCGGGCGATCTGCTTGGAGGTGAGCGGCACGGTCGCGCTCATGTGCGCACCCGCGGGTCGAGCCAGCCGTAGAGCAGGTTGGCGGCCAGGTTCGCGGCGATCACCGTGGCCGAGGACAGCATGAAGATGCCCTGCAGCAGCCAGAGGTCGGGCACCGCCAGCGCATCGGTGGTGAGCAGGCCGAGCCCGGGGATCGAGAAGATCGTCTCGATCGTAATGGCGCCCGCGACGACGAAGCCGAAGTTGAGCGCGACCACCGTGGTCGTCGGGAGCAGGGCGTTCGGCACCGCGTGCTTGTCGCGCACCTTGGCGTCGCGCAGGCCCTTGGCCCGCGCGGTCGTGAGGTAGTCCGACCGCAGCTCGTCGATGAGCGAGCCCCGCATGATCAGCGCGTAGTCGGCGAGGTAGGCCAGCGTCAGCGTGATCACCGGCAGCGCCAGGTGCCAGGCGGTGTCGAGCACGCCCTCGAGCGAGGACGGGTCGACACCCGGTGAGTGCAGGCCGCCGGTCGGGAAGATCCCGGGCAGCGGCCCGATGCCGACGGCCAGGGCGGCGATGAGCAGCAGGCCCAGCCACCACTCCGGCATCGAGTAGAGCGTGAGCGAGCCGCCGGTCGTGAACCGGTCGAAGCGGCTCGTGCGGTCCCACCCCGCCCGGATGCCCAGCCACACGCCGATGAGCGCGGCCAGCACCGTTGACGTGCCGACGAGCAGCAGCGTCGGCCACAGCCGCTCGACCAGGATCTCGGACACGTCGCGGTGGTAGAGCACGGAGTAGCCGAGGTCCCCCTGGACGGTGTTCTTCAGGAACGTGAAGAACTGCTCGAGCAGCGGCTGGTCCAGGCCGTAGGTCGCGTTGAACTCCTCGATCTGCTCGGGCGTGCTGAGCCGTCCGCGACCCAGGGTGCGGGCCGGGTCGCCGGGGATGATCCGGAAGAGGAAGAAGTTGACGACCAGCATGAACACGAGGCTGCCGAGGGCGCCGAGCACCTTGCCCGTCGCGTAGCGGCGGTAGCC
>JAEZKN010000183.1 GCA_023415395.1 Actinomycetes bacterium | reverse complement strand
AGGATGCGGTGGGCGTGCTCCATCTCGGAGGCGCATACGGCATCGTCGATGCCCAACCGCCGCCCGGCGAACGCGGACAGCCCGTCGACCACCCGCTCCACACGCCCCGCCGCGTCGAGGTCCTGCGCCCCGGCCAGCGAATGAGCGGTGATGGCACCGGCGTTGATCATCGGATTGCGCGGGCGTCCGCTCCCCGGCTCGAGGGAGATCTCGTTGAAGGCCTCCCCCGACGGCTCCACCCCCACCTTGGCGAGCACCGCGTCGCCGCCGCGGTCGGCCAGGGCCAGCGCGTAGGCGAAGGGCTTGGAGATTGACTGGATCGTGAACTCGGCCTCCAGGTCACCTGCGCCGTAGACCTCGCCGTCGAGGGTGGCGAAAGGCAGCGCCGAGCCGGTCGGGGTCGGCAGTGGCGAGCTCGGGGATGTACGCCGCCCGCTCCCCCGACGCGTCCCGTGCGACCTCGGCGAGTGCCTCGGTCAGGTAGTCGGGGATCACGGACCGCACCGGGCCACCTTCCTCATGCTCCGTCCCCTCCTGTCCGCCCGAGGAGCGCGAGGTCCGCAGGTCTGGGCCGGCGGAAGACGCCCCCTCGGGCGGCGTACTCGTCGCCGTGCTCCCTCAGCTGCCGGGCGAACAGCGGGCACACCGGGACGACGGTGACGCCTGCGCGGATGCTGTCGGCCAGCGCCTCCCGGACCAGCAGCCCCGCCAGGCCTCGCCCGCCGAACTCCTCGGCCACCTCGGTGTGGAAGAAGATCCGCTCGTCGGCCCCGGGAGGCTCGACGAAGTCGGCGCGACCCGCGGCCGACCCGTCATCCAGGGTCACGAGGTAGGAGCTGATGGGGCTGCCGGTCAGGAGCTCGACCGTCACCGTCCCACCGGACCGGTCTCTGAGCGTGGTCACGGGCGGATCACCCGAGGAACGACAGCAGCGCGGAGTTGACGTCGCCCGCGTGGGTCCACAGCAACCCGTGCGGCGCGCCGTCGACCTCGACGTACTCGGCGTCCGGGAGGAGCCCGCGGAAGCGGCGCGCGGTGGCGTCGATCGGCAAGATGGCGTCGGCCGTCCCGTGCAGGATCAGTGCCGGCTTGCCGCTGACGCGGACCGCCTCGATGTCCGCGCGGAAGTCCTCGATCCAGCTCGACACGACGGCGTAGGACGCGACGGGCGCGCTCGCGACGGCGACCTGCCAGCTGCCGTCGACTGCTTCCTGGCTGATCCGGCTGCGCAGGTTCGCCGGCAGGTCGTAGAAGTCGGAGAAGAACTGCGTGAACCAGGCGTAGCGGTCCTTCCTCGCCGCGGCCTCGATCCCGTCGAACAACTCGCGCGGAAGCCCGTCGGGGTTGTCGTCCGAGGCGACGAGGAACGGCTCCAACGACGCGAGGAACGCCAGGCGCGCGACCCGCTCGTGGCCGTACCGCGCGACGTAGCGGGCCAGCTCACCGGTGCCCATCGAGAAGCCCACCAGGACGACCTCGCGCAGGTCGAGGGTCTCGAGGACGGTGGACAGGTCGGCGGCGAAGGTGTCGTAGTCGTAGCCGGACCCGACCTTGGAGGACTGGCCGAAGCCGCGACGGTCGTAGGTGATCACGCGGTAGCCGGCGGCGAGCAGCGCGCGTGTCTGGCGCTCCCAGCTGTGTCCGTTCAGGGGGTACCCGTGGATGAGGACGACGGGCTGTCCCGCGCCCTGATCCTCGTAGTAGAGATCGATGGGAGTGCTGTTCTCCGTGCCGACGTTGACGAATCCCACGGCAGTTCCTTTCCTCGTATTGCGGTCAGTGGGGCGGGCGGTCGCCCGCGCCCTCGTGGTCAGCACTGGACGCTGGCCAAGCGCGCATCGCTCACCGCGCCTGGCGCGGCGAGCGGGTGGTGGTGATCGATGCCCAGCGCCGCCGCCAGCAGGGCGCGGCGGAACGAACGCGCGTTCTGGAAGCGGGCCTCCGGCGCCTTCGCGAGGACCTTCACGACGACGGCCTCCAACGCCGGAAGGGCCGTGCGCACAGGCGCGGGGACCTCGTGCACGTGCCGGTAGGCGACCGACACCGGGTCGTCTCCGACGAAGGGCGGTCGCCCGGTGAGCAGCTCGTAGAGGAGGCAGCCGGCCGAGTACAGGTCGCTGCGGACGTCTGCGCCCTCGCCGCGCACCTGCTCGGGAGAGAGATAGGAAGGGGTGCCGACGAGCTCCCCGGCGCGGGTGATGGTCGCGTCGGGATCTCCCCCACACGCGACGCCGAAGTCGACGACCTTGACCTCACCGTCGGGAGTGACCATGACGTTGCCGGGCTTGATGTCGCGGTGGACGACTCCGGCACGGTGGCTCGCCTCGAGTGCCGCGAGGATCCCGAGCATCAGGTGGAGCGCCTCGCCCAGGGTGGGCCGGCTCTTCCTGAGGATGTCTCGCAAGGATCCACCGGTGACGTGTTCCATCACGATGAAGGGCACCCGGATCCGTCCGGCCGAACCCGCCTCCACCTCCTCGAAGCCGGTGTCGTGGACGACGACGACGCCGGGGTGGCGGACACCGGCCACGGCCAGCGCCTCACGCCGGAACCGGGCGGGCCACGTCGGATGCTGGGCCAGGTCCGAGCGGAGCACCTTGATGGCGACGATCCGGCCTCCGAGCAGGTCGCGACCACGGTGCACGACCGAGGTGGCGCCCGCGCCGATGACCTCGCCCACGAGGTAGCGGCCGCCGAGGATCCGGTCCGTGCCCATCACCGCACCAACGCTCATCGGCGCGGCTCCCAGCGGAAGAGCCGGCCGGCCAGCACGACGGCCACGGCGACCCAGCCCGCAGTGGGCGCCAGCAGGGGCAGCGAGTCGGCGAGCGGTACGCCGCCGTCCCAGGCGTTCACGAGCAGCTCGGTGGCCGAGCCGCCGGGGAGCAGCCGCTTGAGG
>JAEZKN010000178.1 GCA_023415395.1 Actinomycetes bacterium | reverse complement strand
GGCGACCCCCACGCGGACCGCATGCGCCGATCGGCTCACTTGATGTCCTCGTCCGCGGTCACGAAGAGCATCGAGTGCGGCTTCGCCGGACCCCAGTCGCCGTGCGGCCAGGAGTCGCGGTCGAAGTCGATGCAGGACTCACCGCTCGTCTCGTCGACGAACTCCTCGTCCAGCGAGAGGGTCTGGTCGTCCTCCACGTCGACGAGGCAGACCCGGTGGTCGCCGTTGAGACCGGTGCGGGCCACGAAGTAGTTCGCGTAGGCGATCCGCCGGACGTCCGACGTCTCGCGGTAGTACCCGTCCTCGCCGAGCTCGAGGTTGTCCAGCGTGCCCCAGTGCGGGCCACCGGGGGCGGGCAGGATGTCCACGATCGCCGGGCAGTCGCTCTCCTCGCCGCCGTTGACCGTCTCCTCGATGGTGTCGATCTGGCAGGAGACGTCCGTGCCGGAGGCGAGCAGGTCCTGGATGTCCAGCTTGAGGATGTAGGACGGCGTGCCCTCGTCGCTGCCGCTGGCCTGGCGACCCGCGACCGCGTGGTAGAGGTACTTGTCGTCCAGGCTGGTCTGGATCCAGGCGCCGTTGCTGCCGCCGCCGTACGGGTCGCGCTCGGGGTCGGCCTGCTTGTTGGCCGTGGTCAGGTCGAAGACCTGGCGCCACCGCGGCTCGTCGGCGGTGATGTCCGGGGCGTAGTAGATCGCCCCGCCCTGCATGGTGCTGGCGAACGCGCCCTTGTGCTCGGGCAGGTTGGTGACCGTGGTCTCCATCGCCGCGCGCGGCTCCTCGTGGTGGGCCACCTTGCCCACCCGCGGGCCGTCGGGGAGGAACGACACCGCCTTCAGCCTCGGCTCGTCGAGGTTCGAGATGTCCCACGTCCGCACGGTCGGCCGGCGCAGGTAGGACGACGGCGCCTGCACCGGGTTGAGGATGATGTTGCGCGGCTCGTTGTAGTCGCTGGTCACCAGCACGTCGAGGTCCTCGCGGGCCTGGATGCCGTGCGGGTTGGCGCAGGTGGCCGCGGCGAGCTGCGGGATGTTGTCGCACCGCTGCTCGTTCTCCGCGGTCTCCGGGGTCGCCGGCGCCTCGTAGACGGTCTTGCCGTCCTCGTCGAGCCGGACCAGCTCGCCGGGGGAGCCGGCGAAGCCGTTGCCGATGCGCGTCGTGCCGTCGGAGTAGGTGCACGGACCCGGGACGTCGGGGCCGCCCATGTAGGTGCCGAACGCCCCGCCGTCCTCGGTGACCCAGTAGGCGTCGGGCACCGAGCCGCAGAGCGTGTCCGTCGGCAGGTTGACGTGCTTGAGCGACAGCGCCGGCAGCTTGCTGGTGTCGATGACGTAGGTGACGTCGGTGAAGAGGCCGCCGGCGAAGATGTTGTTGCCCTTGTGCCAGATGTACTGCATGTGGTGCGGCTCGTTCTCGACCAGCGGGCCGACGGTCGCGGTGTTGACGACCTCGCCGTAGGTGTCCGAGCCCTTGGTGACGTCGACGACCGCGAAGAAGTCCGGACCGATCAGGTCGCCCTTGCCCAGCAGGTCGGGGGTGATCACGTCCGGCAGGCTCGTGAGCTGCTTGCCGCTGCGGTCGAGCACGTTGTTGTCGCCCGCCCAGACCACGAGGTACTCGCGGCGCAGCCCGTCGTCGGGGGCCGTGCCGCCGCTGTCGCCGCCGCTGAGCAGCGGCAGACCGGCGACGACGTCGCCGAGGCCGAGGCTCTGCAGGACGGTGGTGGGGACGAGGTCCGTGCGGAGGTTGTTGGTGAGCCAGTAGGTCTCACCGTCGCCCCCGAGCACCTTGTTCGTGATCTCGTTGACCACGCCGCTGTTGAAGACGCCCTGGATGATCGCGTTGAGGGCGGCGATCGCGGAGCTGGTGATGTCGACGGGTTGGCCGACGTCGTCCTCGTCCGGTGCAGAGGCGGACGCGGCAGGTGCCGCGCCCAGGCCGACGACCAGTGCGCCGGCCGCGAGCAGGCTGAAGATGCGCTTCTTGTCCAAGGTGCTTTCCTCCGAGAAAGGGGCCCCATGTGCCCTTGGGTGAGTTGCCTGTGTTCTGTTGTGCGCGAGGGAGCTGACAGAGGTCGGGTCAGGCAGCGGCACCTCCCGTCGTCGTCGTGGGGATCGCCAGCTCGGCGACCCGGTCCCAGGCGTCGTCGAGGTGGACGACGCTGCGGCCCAGCCGCTGCAGGAGGCTCGCCGCGATGCCGGCCCGGTAGCCAGAGCGGCAGTGCACCCACAGCTCGCCGGCGGGCAGCTCGTGGGCGCGGAGCTCGACGTCCTGCACCGGCAGGTGCACCGCGCCCGGCAGGTGCCCGGCCTCGTGCTCGTCGCGCTGGCGCACGTCCACGACGACCTTCGGCCCGGCCGCGTCGAGGTACTCCTCCCACGTCGCGCGGCGGTAGGTCGCCGGCAGGTGCGCGTCGGGCGCGAGGACGTGGGTGTCGGGACCGTCGATGCCGATCGCCGCCAGGTCGTTGAGCGCCGGAGCGAGGTCGCCGGGGTCGTCGCAGAGCAGCACGAGGTCGTCGTCCCACGGCACCAGCCAGCCGACATACGTCGCGAACTGCTGGCCGTACTCGATGCTGACCGTCCCGGGCAGGTGCGCGTCGGCGTACGCCCCGCGCGAGCGCAGGTCGACGACCCAGACGCCGGCGAGCACGGCGTCGGTGACCTGCTCGGCGGTCACCGGCCGCGGCGGCCGGGGGAGCGCGCGACCGGCACCGGACCGGTTGAGCGGCGCCATCTGTCCGTAGTAGGCGGGGACCGGGCCGTAGCCGGCGACCAGCTCGGCGACGAACGCCTCGCGGTCGCTCGTGAGCGCGGGGTTCGAGCGGAGCTGGCTGCCGATCGTCACCTCGCCCGCCTCGGTCGCCGGTGTGCTGCCCGCGCAGAAGCTGCCGAAGCCGTGGGTGGGGTGCAGCGTCGTGCCCGGGTCCAGGGCGCCGAGCAGGCGAGCGCTCGACCACTGCTGGCGCGCGAGCTCGTAGGTGAGGGCCACGCCGGAGAGGTCGGTGCGGCCCACCGCGCCGTGCAGCAGGCTGCCGCCGCTGAAGACCGCCGCGGGCTGGTCGACCCGATCGTGGTCACGCACGAGGAACGACTGGTGGTGCCGGGTGTGGCCCGGCGTCGCCAGCACGGTCACGTTCATCCGGCCGACCGGCACCACGTCGCCGTCGCGGACGCCGACGCGCTCGAACTCCACGGCCTCGTCGGCCGCGAGCAGGTAGTCCGCGCCGTGGCGCCGGGCCAGGCCGAGCGCACCGGACACGAAGTCGTTGTGGAGGTGGGTGTCGGCCACCGCGGCGATCTCGACACCCTCCGCCTCGGCCGCGGACTCGATCGGGCCCAGGTCACGCGGCGGGTCGACGACGAGCGCGCGGGTCCCGTCGTGCACCAGGTGGGTCCGGTTCCCCAGGGAGGGGACGTCCAGCGTGACGACCTGCATGTGCGCTCCTGATTCAAAGTCGATTGACTTAGTAGAGTTATAGCATGCGCACGTGATCCGCCGCACTGCTCTCGCCCTGGCCGTCGTCCTCGGCGTGGCCGCCGGCCCGGTCGCGGCCCCGGTGGCCGCGCAGGCGCCCGACCACGGCGCGGCCGGGATCGGCGACGCGTACTTCCCCCTGGACGGCAACGGCGGCATCGACGTGCTGCGCTACGACGTCCACAACCGCTACTCCTTCGCCCGGGCCAGGCTCTCGGGCTGGACCCGCGTCACGCTGGAGGCCACGGAGCGGCTCTCGGGCTTCAACCTCGACTTCCTGCTCCCCGTGACCTCGGTGAAGGTCGGGGGCAAGGACGTGCGCTACGACCAGCGCCGCTTCCACGAGCTGTCGATCCACCGGCGGGTCGCCGCGGGCGAGCGCCTCGAGCTCGTGGTCCGGTACGCCGGCAAGCCCGGTCGCTACGCCTACGCGGGCGAGCAGAACTGGCTGTCCGACCGGCGCGAGGTCGTCGCGATGAACCAGCCGCACATGGCCCCGTGGTGGTTCCCGTCCAACGACCACCCGCGCGACCGGGCACGCATCTCGATCAGCATCACGGTGCCCAAGGACAAGGTCGTCGTGGCCAACGGCGAGCAGGTCGGGCGCACGGTGGACGGCGGTCTCGCCACGACCACCTGGCGTCCGCGCGAGCCGATGGTCCCCTACCTCGCGTTCTTCGCCGCGGGCGACTTCACGGTCGCGCAGGGCCGCGGCGGTGGCGGCGTGCCGTGGGTGGCCGCGGTCTCGAAGCAGCTCGGCGCGGACCAGCAGGCCGCCGCCATGCGCCTGATGAAGCGCACGCCGGACCTGCTGTCGTGGCTCGAGACCCTGCTCGGCGACTACCCGTTCTCGACCACCGGCGGCCTCACCACCAGCCTCCCGGTGGGCTTCGCCCTGGAGAACCAGACGCGGCCGACGTACCCCTTCATGGGGGAGGGCCTCCGCGCGGTGCAGACCGTCGTGCACGAGCTCGCACACCAGTGGTTCGGCGACCACGTCGCCGTCGAGAGCTGGAAGGACATCTGGATCAACGAGGGGCCGGCGACCTTCTTCGAGGTCTACTACAACGAGGTCGAGCACGGCGTGGACGCCGACACCTGGCTCCGCAACACCTACGACGCCCACACCGGCGACTTCTGGAAGCACGAGGTGGCGGACCCGTGCGCCGACCTCGACGACTGCGTCAGCGACATCTTCGCCCCGTTCGTCTACGACCGCGGCGCGATGACGCTCCAGGCGCTGCGCAACGTGGTCGACGACGACGAGGTCTTCTTCGCGCTGCTGCGCCGGTGGGTGCAGGACCGGGCCGGCACCACCGGCAGCACGGCGCAGTTCGAGTCGCTCGCCGAGGAGGTCACCGGCCGCGACCTCGACGCGTTCTTCGACGCCTGGCTGCACACGCCGGCCAAGCCGGCGCGCACCGCGGCCAACGGCTTCTAGCCGAGCAGCGGGCTGACCGCCCTGGCGACCACGCTCGGCAGTCGCGTAAGAGTCTCCTCGGCGTCGGCGAGCGTCATCGCGCGCAGGCCGGTGTTGATGCCGAGCCAGCGCCACGGCTCGGGCTCCCAGGGCCGTGACCGGTGGCCGACCCAGGGGAGCGCGGTCAGGTCGGTCTCGCGGCCGAGCACCAGGTCACGCAGCGTGCGACCGGCCAGGTTGGTCGTGGCGACCCCGTCGCCGACGTACCCCCCGGCCCAGGCCAGGCCGGTCTCGCGGTCGAGCCCGACCGAGGCGCACCAGTCGCGGGGGATGCCGAGCGCGCCGCCCCACGCGTGGGTGACCCGGGTGCCCTCGAGCACGGGGAACAGGTCGGTGAGGGTGGTGTAGAGCCGGGCGAAGACCCGCTGGTCGCGGTCGAACTCGGGCTTGGTCCGCGAGCCGAAGTGGTACGGCGCGCCGCGGCCGCCGAACACCAGCCGGTCGTCGGCGGTGCGCTGGCCGTAGACGATCAGGTGGCGGTGGTCGCTGAACGTCTCCCGGCGCGCCAGGCCGATCTCGGCCCAGGTCTGCGCGGGCAGCGGCTCGGTCGCGATGACCAGCGAGTAGACCGGGACGACCGTCCGCTCCTCGCCGCGCAGCGACGGGGTGTAGCCCTCGGTCGCCCGGACGACCACCTCGGCCCGGACGTCCCCGTGGTCGGTGTGCGCGCGTCCGGGCACGACGGACCGCACCCGGGTCCGCTCGTGGATCGTGACGCCCCGGCGCACGACCGCGTCGGCGAGCCCGCGCACCAGCCGCGCCGGGTGGATGGCGGCGCAGTCGGGGGTGTAGGTGGCGCCGATCGTGCGGGTGCCGTTGAGGATCGCGGTGGCCTCGGCGCGACCGAGCAGGCGCACGTCGTCCTCGCCGCGCCCCCAGGCCCGCGCCGAGGCGACCTCGGCC
>JAEZKN010000165.1 GCA_023415395.1 Actinomycetes bacterium | reverse complement strand
TAGGTCAGGTCGTAGCAGGCCCGGTCCCGGGGCCTCGGCGCGGCCGCGGCGGTGGGGGGCGGGGCCGAGGAGGCCGCGGACGACTCCGGCGACGCGGCCGGCTCGTCGCCCCCACCGTCACCTCCGTCGCCGGTGCAGCCCCCGAGCAGGAGCAGCACGAAGGCCAGCGCCAGGAGCCTCATCGGTCCGTCTTCGCCCAGCAGACCGAGCGCCGGTTGCCGGCCTCCCACTCGGCCTCGTGGAACCACGTGTAGCCGAACTCGTAGTCGACGGGGGAGTTGAGCCAGTAGCCCACGGAGGAGGAGCAGAAGTCCCGCGTGGTCACCTCGACGACGCGGTCGCCGGGGTAGTCGTCGCCGAACTTCTCCAGCGAGATCGTCGTGACCGCGCGCCACTGGTGCGGCTCGGTGCACGGGATCTTCACCGACCCCGCGACGGTGGGGCCGTCGGCGCAGACCATCCACCGGTCCTTGGGCCGGCCCAGCAGCAGGCCCTTCGCCGTCGTCGGGAGGTCGACGTACTCGGTGCTCTGCTCGCCACCACCGACCACGTCGCAGCGGTACCACCGGGCGCCGTCGTCCCAGGCCGTCTCGGTCGGCCGGAACCACGCCCAGCTGATCACCGTGCGCATCACCAGGCTCTCGTCGGCGCCGAGGAACTCCTGGAACGCCTTGGAGCAGGTGCGGTAGGCCCAGGCGCCGAGCTCGGTGTCGTCGTACGCCGCGTCCTCGAAGCTCTCGGGGAGCTGGCCGACGGCGTAGGTCTCGGCGGTGTGCGGCTCGTCGCAGTCGACCGGCTCGGTGGTGTCGGCGGGCTTCGCCACGTCCTCGGGTGCCAGGACCCGGCAGGCGCCGAGCGTCGGCGGCTCCTCGTCGTCGGCAGCCTTCGAGTCGGTGTCGCTGCAGGCGACGAGCAGCGGGAGGGAGAGCGCAGCCAGGGCGGTGAGCACGGCCAGCCGGCGCACGTGATCTCCTCTCCCTCGCAGTCCGCGCGATCGTACCCCCGGCACGTGTGCACACCGTGACATCGGGGCACCGTCGACCCATGCCCGCCCCCCGCATCCTCGCGCTCGTGCAGGCCGGCGGCGCCGGCGGCCGGATGGACGTCCTCACCCGTGAGCGGGCCAAGCCGACGCTGCCCTTCGCCGGGGTCTTCCGGCTCATCGACTTCCCGCTCTCCAACCTCGCCAACAGCGGGATCACCGACGTGTGGGTCTCGGTCCAGTTCCAAGGCGCCGACCTGGGGGAGCAGGTGGCGAACGGCCGACCGTGGGACCTCGACCGCAACCGCGGTGGCCTGCGGCTGCTGATGCCCGAGGAAGGCACCGGGGGCACCGACGAGGAGGGCTTCGCCAAGGGCAACGCCGACGAGCTCTACCGGATCCGCGACCAGGTCCGCAGCACCGGCGCCGAGCTGCTCGTCGTGTGCAGCGCCGACCACGTCTACCGCTTCGACGTGATGGACGCCGTCGAGACCCACCGTCAGGCGGCGGCGGAGTGCACGGTCGTCACCTCGACCGTCCCGCTGGACGAGGCCTCCGACCACGCGACCGTCGAGACCGCCGACGACGGCCGCGTCACGTCCTTCGTCTACAAGCCGGACGAGCCGGCGACCGAGACGGTGGCCGCCGAGATCTTCGTGTACGACGTCGAGGTGCTCGTCGCGGTGCTCGAGGAGCTCCACCGCGAGCTGAGCGCCGACGCCGAGGAGGGCGACACCGGGCTGGGCGACTACGGCGAGCACCTCGTGCCCCGCCTGGTCGACCGCGGCCGCGTGGTGGCACACGCGATGCCCGGCTACTGGAAGGACCTGGGCCAGCCACACAAGTACCTCGCCGCCCACCACGACGTGCTCGCCGACGACCTCGGTGTCCTCGACGACCAGGGCTGGCCGATCGTCAGCCACCAGCAGCAGCGGCCCGCGGCGCGCGTCCATGACGGGGCGCGGGTGTCCGACAGCCTGGTCAGCTCGGGGGCCAACGTGCGGGGCACGGTCATCCGCAGCGTGCTCGGGCCCGGGGTCGTGGTCGAGGAGGGCGCGCTCGTGCGCGACAGCGTGGTCTTCGAGGACACCGTCGTCGAGGAGGGCGCCCGCCTGGACTGGGCGGTGGTCGACCGTGACTGCGTCGTCGGCCGCAACGCCGAGGTCGGCTCCCCGGACACCGATCCCGACGACTCCGACGCGATCGTGCTGGTCGGCCGCGGATCGCGCGTCCCGGCCGGCGCCGTGCTCGACCAGGGTGCGCGGCTCGAGCCGGGCACCACCGGTTGAGCCTGCCTAGGTGCTGAGCAGCGCCGCGAGCGTCCCGCCGAGCTCGTACGCCGCCGCCTGCTCGTCCTCCCCGACGTCGCCGAGGACGGCCAGCACGTCGGCCGCCTGCACCCACGACAGGGCGCCCACGATCGACAGCACCGACCGCACCGCACCGGTGGTGTCGTAGCGCCCGTGCACCCACAGCCCGAACGGCTTCCTGCCCCCGGTCGCCGGTGACGCACCGCCGTCCTCGGCCAGGGCACCGCCGGCCTGGAGGAAGATCGTGTCGAAGAAGTGCTTGAGCGCGCCGCTCATGTAGCCGAAGTTGGCGGGGGTCCCGAGCAGGTAGCCGTCGGCGGCGAGCACGTCCTCGGCCGTCGCCGCCAGGGCCTCGCGCACCACGACCTCGACACCCGCGATGGCGTCGTCGTGCGCACCGGCCACGACGGCGTCGGTGAGCGAGCGGACGGAGGGGGTCGGGGAGTGGTGGACGACCAGCAGTCGGGACGACATGACCCGAGGCTAGCCAGCGTGGGTTATCGTGGTCCCGTCATGATGCGCAGCCTCCTCCTTCGCTGCCGCAGCGAGGTCTGAACCAGAGCCGGACCTCCTCGCTGCGGAGTGATCGCGTGCGCCGGCCCCGAAGCCAGAGCCCCAACCCAGCGAGGACACCATGACCAGCACGACCAACCCGCAGCAGCCCAGCGGCATGCCCTTCGAGCGCTACGTGCCCTTCATCCCGGTCCGCCTCGAGGACCGCACCTGGCCGAGCGCCGAGATGACCAAGGCCCCGCGCTGGTGCGCGGTCGACCTGCGCGACGGCAACCAGGCCCTGATCGACCCGATGTCGCCGGCCCGCAAGAAGAAGATGTTCCAGCTCCTGGTCGACATGGGCTACAAGGAGATCGAGGTCGGCTTCCCCTCGGCCAGCCAGACCGACTTCGACTTCGTGCGGATGCTGATCGAGGAAGACCTCATCCCCGACGACGTCGTCATCCAGGTCCTGACCCAGGCCCGCGAGGAGCTCATCGAGCGGACCTACGAGTCGCTGCGGGGCGCCAAGCAGGCGATCGTGCACCTCTACAACTCCACGAGCACGCTGCAGCGGCGCGTCGTCTTCGGCCTCGACATGGACGGCATCGAGGACATCGCGGTCCAGGGTGCGCGGTTGTGCCGCAAGTTCGAGGAGCGCATCCCCGAGACCACCGTGTTCTACGAGTACTCCCCGGAGTCCTACACCGGCACCGAGCTCGAGTTCGCCGTACGCGTGTGCAACTCCGTGCTCGAGGTCTTCGAGCCGACCGCCCAGAAGCCGGTGATCATCAACCTGCCGGCGACGGTCGAGATGGCCACGCCGAACGTCTACGCCGACTCGATCGAGTGGATGAGCCGGCACCTGAACCACCGCGAGCACGTCGTGCTCTCGCTGCACCCCCACAACGACCGGGGCACGGCCGTCGCCGCTGCCGAGCTCGGCTACCTGGCCGGGGCGGACCGGATCGAGGGCTGCCTGTTCGGCAACGGTGAGCGCACCGGCAACGTCTGCCTGGTCACGCTGGGGCTGAACCTCTTCACCCAGGGCATCGACCCCGAGATCGACTTCTCCGACATCGACGAGGTGCGGCGCACGGTCGAGTACTGCAACCAGCTGCCGGTGCACGAGCGCCACCCCTACGGCGGCGACCTGGTCTACACGGCGTTCTCCGGGTCGCACCAGGACGCCATCAAGAAGGGCTTCGAGGCCCTGGAGCGCGACGCGGCCGCCGCCGGCGTCCCCGTCTCCGAGCACGAGTGGGCCGTGCCCTACCTGCCGATCGACCCGCAGGACGTCGGCCGCACCTACGAGGCCGTGATCCGGGTCAACAGCCAGTCCGGCAAGGGCGGCGTCGCCTACGTCCTCAAGGCCGAGCACAAGCTCGACCTGCCGCGGCGCGCGCAGATCGAGTTCAGCCGCGTCGTCCAGCAGCACACCGACGCCGAGGGCGGAGAGGTCGTCCCCGACGCGATCTGGGCGATGTTCCGCGCCGAGTACCTCGACCGCGAGGCGCCGCTCAAGCTCAACTCGGTGCACACGTCCGCGGCCGCCGGCGAGAAGGACGCGCTCGACGTCAACGTCTACGTCGACGGCGAGATGCAGTCGCTGCACGGCGTGGGCAACGGCCCCATCGCGGCGTTCGTCAACGCGATCAACGAGCTCCCGCAGGGCTGGGACGTGCGGGTCCTCGACTACGCCGAGCACGCGCTCTCCGCGGGTGGCGACGCCGTCGCCGCGGCGTACGTCGAGTGCCTGGTGCGCGACCAGGTCTACTGGGGCGTCGGCATCGACGCCAACATCGTCACCGCCTCGCTCAAGGCTGTGATCAGCGCGGTCAACCGCGCGCCGGCGGTCTCAGCGGGCTAGCGGCAGCCGCACGGTGAACGTGGTGCCCTCGAGGTGGGCGGAGCGCACGTCGATCCGCCCACCGTGGGCCGCCACGATCGCGGCCACGATCGAGAGGCCCAGCCCCGTGCCCTGGATCGCCCGCGACTGAGCGGTCGAGGACCGGAAGAAGCGCTCGAAGAGGCCGCCCTGCTCGGACTCCGGGATGCCGATGCCGGTGTCGGAGACCGTCAGGCACGCCTCGCCCTCGCCCGCGGCGATCGTGACCTCGACGCGGCCGCCGTCCTCGGTGAACTTGATGGCGTTGCTGAGCAGGTTGGTGAGGACCCGCTCGAGCTGGCCCCGGTCGCCGAGCACGAGCACCGGCGCGTCGGTGGCGGACAGCACCAGCTGGAGATCGCGGCCGTTCAGCTGGGCGCGCACGGAGTCCTCGGCGCCGGCCAGGACCGCGGTCAGGTCGACGGCGGCGCGCTCCCAGTGCGCCGCGCCGGAGTCCAGGCCGCTGAGCGCGAGCAGGTCGTCGCAGAGCAGGATCAGCCTCCGACCGTTGCGCTCGATGCTCTCCAGCAGCGGCACCTGCTCGGCCGCCGGCGTCACCAGCGAGCCGTCGGCGAGGATCTCGGTGTAGCCGACGATGCTGGTGACCGGTGTCCGCAGCTCGTGGCTGACGGTGGAGACGAAGTCGTTCTTGGCGACGTCGAGCTCCTTCATCCGCTGGACGGCGAGCCGCTCCTTCTCCAGCGCCGCGATGAGCATCTCCTGGCTGGCGCGGGCCTCGGTGACGTCGCGCCCGACGCAGAGGTAGCCGAAGCGGGCCGTGAAGGTGTCGGCCGCGACGCTGAGCGTCATCGACACCGTGTGGCGGCGGCCGTCGGCGCCGACCCAGGTCCAGTCCCGCACCGCGGTCTCGCCCCCGCCGTCGATGCCCTCGACCATCCGCGCGAACGCCGCGGCACCGGTCGCACCGCCGCAGCGCTCGGCGAGCTGCTCGGGGTCGAAGAGGTCGACGAAGGGGGTGCCGACGGTGTCCTGCCCGTCGTACCCGAGCAGGTTCACCGCGCCCGAGTTGAAGACCGTGATCCGGCCCCGCGGGTCGATGCCGATGAGCGCGGTCGTGATCGCCGCTTCGAGGAGGTGCCGGTTCAGCCCGGCGGTGCGCCGCTCGGCGGTGAGGTCGCTGCCGGTCAGCACGACGTGGGTGGGGCGGTTGCGCTCGTCGTTGACGTAGCCGGTGTTCCACTGGATCCGTCGGCGCTCGCCGCTCTTGGTGACCACGTCGCTCTCGCGGCTCACGTGCCCCTGGGGGCTCTCGGGCAGCCCGGCGGGGTAGCCGGTGGCGCCGGGCGGGGCGAAGGGCAGGTCCCACACCTCGACCCCGACCAGGTCGTCCTCGCTGTAGCCGGTGAGCGTGGTGGTGGCGCCGTTGACGCGGACCACCACGCCGGTCAGGTCGCTCACCAGGATCATCGCGGCGGCGGTGTCGAGGGTCGCGCTCGTGAGCTTCTCGGCGGCCTCGAGCTGCCGGCGGGCGTCGTGCTCGGCCGTGACGTCGAGCAGCTGCGCGGCGTAGGTCGGGTTGGGCTCGGTCGACAGCAGCGAGACCGCGACGTCGACGCGGAGGCCGGGCCGGTGACGGACGCCGCAGACGCCCTTCCACCCGTCCATGCTGCCGGCGAGCAGGCGGTTCGCGGCCAGCTCCATCGGCTCGTCGGTGACCAGGATCTCGCGCAGGCTGTGGCCGACCACCGTCTCCGGGTCGCCGAGGAGGCGCGCGGCCGCGTCGTTGACCTCGGTGACCTCGAAGGGCCGCCCGTCGCTGCTGCGCATCAGGACCATGCCGACGACCGACTCGGTGAAGTTGCGGCGGAAGAGCTGCTCGCTGCTGCGCCGCTGCTCGAGCCCGATCGCGAGGGGGAAGGACATGACCGCGGCCATGAGGACGTAGGCCTGGACGACGGCACCGAGCGACACCGAGGTGAGCTCGCCGCGCTCGAGGTCGAAGCCGAAGGGGCCGTGGCCCATCGCGCTGGTGATCGTGGTGACGACGGCGAAGCCGATCACCTCGCAGACCACCGTGCGGATGTCGAAGCGGAGTGCGGCCCACAGCAGCACCGGCAGGGGCACGAACTCCAGCGACAGCGTCTGGTCCG
Organism: Actinomycetes bacterium; assembly: GCA_023415395.1. GTDB lineage: Bacteria > Actinomycetota > Actinomycetes > Propionibacteriales > Nocardioidaceae > Nocardioides. The sequence continues at coordinate 3,861 of JAEZKN010000165.1, read as the reverse complement.
GCGCGAAGACGAGGAGCGTGACCGCCGCGAGAGTCGCGACCTGCAGGGGGAGCTCCCAGGCGCGCCGGCGACCGCGGGTCGAGGTGGCCGGCAGGAGCGCGAGCGGCACCACGACGAAGATCGAGGCGGCGTGGGAGATCGCCAGGGCCCGCCAGGTCGCGAGGAACCCGGCGTCGGCGAGCACCGACACGCCGGCCGCGGCCACCGTCGCGAAGAGTGCCCCGCCGAGCGCCGCGCAGAGCGCCAGGCGCAGCAGGGTCTCCAGGGAGGAGAGGTCGGGCAGGGTGGCGCGGCCGCGGCGCAGCAGCGCGGCGACCGCCAGCGCCTCGAGGGCGTTGGCGACCCCGAACCAGAGCGCGAGGTCGAGGTCCCGGCCGCCGACGAGGTTGGCGACGGCGGTGGTGACGACCACGCCGGGGACGAGCAACCACCACCAGCGCCGCGGGGTCAGGCCGAGCAGCGCGACCGCGATGCCGGCGGCGGGCCACCACGTCGCCGCCACGGCGTCGTCGGGTTTGGTGGCGAGCGCCGCCACCCCGGCGGCGAGCACGACGAGGAGGAGCACCAGGGCCATGGGCCAGCCGATCTGCCTGCGCCCCGGTTTCGACATGCGCACACCCTAGGGTGGGATCATGTTGGTGTCGGAGAGGATCGGCCAGTTCTTCGTGACGTCCGAGTCCGGTCGCGACCGTCTCGAGTTCACCGAGTACGGCGCGGGCGACGCCTGGGTCGTCCTGCTGCCCGGCGAGCTCATGCCGCGTCGCATGCAGCAGCCCCTGGCACACGCCCTCGCGGCCGAGGGCCTGCACGTCGTGACGCTCGACCCGCTCGGCCACGGACGCTCCGACCGGCCGGCCGACCCGCACGCCTACTCCGTCACCGAGCTCGCCGAGCAGGTGGTGGCGCTCCTCGACCACCTCGGCGCCCCCCAGGCGGTCGTCGGGGGCACCTCCCTCGGCGCCAACGTCGCGCTCGAGGTCGCCGCGACCGCCCCCGAGCGGGTCCGCGGCCTCATCCTCGAGGCACCGATCCTCGACAACGGCGTCGAGGCGGGCGTCCTGGTCTTCGGGCCCCTGCTGCTCACCGCGCGCTTCCTGCCGCTGCCGATCACGCTGCTGCGCCGGCTGACCCGCCCGGTCCCGCGCGGCGTGGTGCCCTTCTGGACCGGCGTGGCCCTCGACGTCTGCAACCAGCGCGCCGACGCCCTGGCCGCGCTGCTGCACGGGCTGTTCTTCGGCCGGGCCGCCCCCTCGGCCAAGGAGCGTCGCCGGATCACGGTCCCGGCGCTGGTGGTCGGCCACCCCTACGACCCGGTGCGGCCCCTCGCCGACGCGCGGCTGCTCGCCGAGGAGCTCCCGCAGGGCACGTTCGTCCGGGCCCGGTCGGCGCTGGAGTGGCGGCTCGCCCCCGAGCGCCTCGACCTGGCCGCGGTGGCGCTCGCCCTCGGGTGTTGGAAGACACCGCGTCGCAGGCGGCGCAGCGGCGCCTGACCCCGCACAATAGGAGCGTGCTCTACCGCGACGAGGCGATCGTGCTGCGCACCCACAAGCTGGGTGAGGCCGACCGCATCATCACGCTGCTGACCCGGCAGCACGGGCTGGTGCGCGCCGTGGCCAAGGGAGTACGCCGCACGACCTCGCGCTTCGGGTCCCGGCTCGAGCCGTTCACCCACGTCGACCTGCAGCTGGCCGAGGGCCGCAACCTCGACACGATCACCCAGGCCGAGACGCTGACGCCGTTCTCCAAGGGCCTCGGGCTCGACTACGACCGCTACACGGCCGGCACGGTGATGCTGGAGACCGCCGACCGCCTGGTGACCGAGGAGCGGCAGCCGTCGCCGCAGCAGTTCCTGCTCCTCGTCGGCGGCCTGCGCGCGATGGTCGCCGGTGAGCACGGGCCGAGCCAGGTGCTCGACTCCTACCTGCTGCGGTCGCTGTCGGTCGCGGGCTACGCGCCGTCGTTCGACCACTGCGCGCGCTGCGGGACCGTCCCGCACCCCGGGGGCGGTCCGCACCGCTGGTTCAACCCGTCGATGGGCGGCGTGCTCTGCGCGACCTGCCGGGTGCCGGGCTCGGCCAACCCCGCGCCGGAGACGGTCACGCTGCTCGGTGCGCTGCTGGCCGGCGAGTGGGAGGTCGTCCACGCCGCCCACCCGCGCCACCTCAAGGAGGCGAGCTCGCTCGTGGCGGCCTACCTCGCCTGGCACCTGGAGCGCGGGCTCAAGTCCCTCGCGTACGTCGAGCGCTGAGCCGCCCGCCGAGGCCCAGCCCTTAGGCTCGGCCGGGTGAGACGCACCGTCCGGCCCCCGACGCCCCACCCGTCCGGCGCCCGCCCGCCGGCGATCCCGAAGGACCTGGTGCCGCGGCACGTCGCGATCGTCATGGACGGGAACGGCCGCTGGGCCAAGGATCGCGGGCTGCCACGCACCCGCGGGCACGAGCAGGGCGAGCACTCGCTCTTCGACGTCGTCGAGGGGGCGATCGAGATCGGTGTGAAGGCGATCTCGGCCTACGCCTTCTCCACCGAGAACTGGTCGCGCTCGCCCGAGGAGGTCAAGTTCCTCATGGGCTTCAACCGCGACGTGATCCGGCGGCGCCGCGACGAGATGCACGAGCTCGGGGTCCGGGTGCGCTGGGCGGGACGGGCACCCCGGCTGTGGAAGTCCGTCATCAAGGAGCTCCAGGTCGCCGAGGAGCTCACCCGTGACAACGACGTCCTGACGCTCACGATGTGCGTCAACTACGGGGGGCGCGCCGAGATCGCGGACACGGCGCGCTCGATCGCGCGCGAGGTCGCGGCGGGGCGGCTGAACCCCGAGAAGGTCGACGAGCGGGTGTTCGCGCGGCACCTCTACGTGCCCGAGGTGAGCGACGCCGACCTGGTGTGGCGGACCTCGGGGGAGCAGCGGCTGTCGAACTTCATGCTGTGGCAGGCGGCGTACGCCGAGCTCGTCTTCACCGACGTGCTGTGGCCCGACGTGGACCGGCGGCACCTGTGGCAGGCGATCGAGACCTACGCGCGCCGCGACCGCCGCTACGGCGGGGCGCTGCCCAACCCCGGGTCCTGACGGCCGGGCTCAGGCACGGCAGTCGCCGCACGTCCCGAAGATCTCGAGGGTGTGGCTGACGTCGTCGTACCCGTGCTCGGCGGCGATGGCGCGCGTCCACCGCTCGACGGCCGGCCCCTCGACCTCGACGGTCCGGCCGCAGGAGCGGCACACCAGGTGGTGGTGATGGGTGTCGGAGCAGCGGCGGTAGATCGCCTCACCGTCCTCGGTGCGCAGCAGGTCGACCTCGCCGGCGTCCGCGAGCCGTTGGAGCGTGCGGTAGACGGTGGCCAGCCCCACCGTCTCGCCGCGCCGGCCGAGCAGGTCGTGGATCTCCTGCGCGGAGCGGAAGTCGTCGAAGGACTCCAGCGCCTCGACGACCGCGCGCCGCTGCCGCGTCGGCCGCATGCCGGGCGCGCTCAGGCTGGGCGTCGGGGTGGGCGTCGGGGTGGGCTCAGTGCTCGTCATAGTGCCTCCCGTGCGGGGCGTGCCGGTGGCCGTCGTGCACGTAGTCGACGTGGTCGCCGTGGGGCACGGCCACGTGGCCGCAGTCCTCGCCGTGCTCGTGCGGGTGCTCGTCGATCTCCTGGTGCACGACGGCCGGGACGACCGGGAACGGCGCGCGCAGCCGCCGCCGCGAGCGCAGCCACACCCCGGCCGGCCAGGCGAGCACGAAGCAGGCCAGGGCCAGCAAGACGATGGTCGGCCCGGGGGCGACGCGGGCGTGCTCCGAGGCGTACGCCGAGATCAGCAGCCCGCCGACCGACGCGAGCGTGCCGAGGAGCATCGCCGCGCCCAGGGTGGTGCGGAACGAG
>JAEZKN010000062.1 GCA_023415395.1 Actinomycetes bacterium | reverse complement strand
CTCCTTGCTCACCGCGCCGGCCTCACAACGACTCGACCCAGTTGCGCAGCAGCGCCGCACCCGCGTCGCCGGACTTCTCCGGGTGGAACTGGGTCGCGCTGAGCGGGCCGTTCTCGACCGCGGCCACGAACCGGTCGCCGCCGTGGGTGGTCCAGTGCACCAGGGGGGCCCGGGTGCGGTCGTTGGTGACGAGCTCCCAGTCGCGGACGCCGTAGGAGTGCACGAAGTAGAACCGCTCGTCCTCGATCCCACGGAACAGCGTGCTGTCCTGCCCGCCGTCCCGGGCGACCTCGACGGTGTTCCACCCCATGTGCGGCACGACCGGCGCCTGGAGCCGCTCCACGGTGCCGGGCCACTCGTCGCAGCCCTCGGTCTCGACGCCATGCTCCACCCCGCGGCCGAAGAGGATCTGCATGCCCACGCAGATGCCGAGCACCGGCCGGCCACCCGCGAGGCGCCGGCCGATGATGCGCTCGCCCTTGATCGCGCGCAGCCCGTCCATGCAGGCCGCGAACGCCCCGACCCCGGGTACGACGAGGCCGTCGGCGTCCAGCGCGGCGTCGAAGTCACTGGTCAGCGTGACCTCGGCACCGGCGCGCTCGACCGCGCGCACCGCGGAGCGGAGGTTCCCCGACCCGTAGTCGAGGACCACGACGTCCGGTCGGCTCAAAGCGCGCCCTTGGTGCTGGGGATCCCCGTCTCGCGCGGGTCCAGCGCGACCGCGTCGCGGAAGGCCCGGGCGAACGCCTTGAACTGGGTCTCCACGATGTGGTGCGGCTCGCGGCCGGCCAGCACCCGCACGTGCAGGGCGACGTGGGCGTGGAAGGCGATGGTCTCGAAGACGTGGCGGGTCAGCGAGCCGAGGTAGTCGCCGCCGAGGACGACGTACTGCTGGCCCTCGGGCTCGCCGGTGTGGACGCAGTAGGGGCGCCCGGAGACGTCGACGACGGCCTGCACGAGCGCCTCGTCGAGCGGCACGGTCGCGTCGCCGAAGCGGCGGATGCCGACCTTGTCGCCGAGCGCCTCGCGCAGCGCCTGGCCGAGCACGATCGCGGTGTCCTCGACCGTGTGGTGCGCGTCGATGTGGGTGTCGCCCTCGGTCTGCACGGTGAGGTCGAGCAGCGCGTGGCGGCCGAACGCGTCGAGCATGTGGTCGTAGAAGCCGACCCCGGTCGAGATGTCGGTGCGGCCGCTGCCGTCGAGGTCGACCTCGACGAGGACCTTCGACTCCTTGGTCTGCCGCTCGATGCGGGCGGTGCGACTCATAGCTCCTCCATGACCTCGGTCAGTGCTTCCTTGAACGCCTGCATCTCCGCTGAGGTGCCGATCGACACCCGCAGCCACCCGTCGGGGCCGACCTCCCGGATCAGCACGCCCCGGTCGAGCAGCCCCTGCCACACAGCATGGCGGTCGGTGAAGGTGCCGAACAACGCGAAATTCGCGTCGCTGTCGGCGACCGTGAGTCCCTGGGCCCGCAGCCAGGCGACGCAGTCGTCGCGCTCGGCGCGCAGCTCGTCGACCTTCCCGAGCAGCTCCGGCGCGTGCCGCAGCGCTGCCAGCGCGGTCGCCTGGGTGACCGCGGAGAGGTGGTAGGGCAGGCGGACGACCCGGATCGCGTCGCAGATCGCCGGGTCCGCGGCGAGGTAGCCCAGCCGCAGGCCGGCCGCGGCGAAGGCCTTGCTCATCGTCCGGGTGACGACCAGGTTGCGGTGCTCGGGCAGCAGCTCCAGCGCGCTCGGGACGCCGGCACGCCGGAACTCGCCGTACGCCTCGTCGACGACGACGATCGCGTGCTCCCCCGCGGCCTGGCACAGCAGGCCGACGGCGTCGGGCGGCAGCGCGGTGCCGGTGGGGTTGTTGGGGCTCGGCAGCAGCACGACGCTCGGCCGCTCGCGCTCGATCGCCGCGCGCGCGGCGTCGACGTCGAGGCTGAAGTCGTCGGCCCGCCGTCCCTGCACCCAGGCGGTCGAGGTGTCGCGGGCGTACTCGGGGTACATCGAGTAGGTCGGCGCGAAGCTCATCGCCGAGCGGCCCGGGCCGCCGAAGGCCTGGAGGAGCTGGAGCATGACCTCGTTCGAGCCGTTGGCCGCCCACACCTGCTCGGCGGTGACGCCGTGCGGCGTGTCCTTGGTGAGGTACGCCGCCAGCGCGGTGCGCAGCTCGACGTGCTCCCGGTCGGGGTAGCGGTTGAGCGTGGTCGCCGCCGCGCGCACGGCGGCGGCGATGTCGTCGGCGCAGGCGTCGCTGGGACCGTAGGGGTTCTCGTTGGTGTTGAGCTGCACGGGCACGTCCAGCTGGGGCGCGCCGTAGGGCTGGAGGCCCCGCAGCTCCTCCCGGATCGGGGGCCAGCTCACGACGGGCTCTGGGGAGGGAACCGGACCGACACCGCGGCGCCGTGGCCCGGCAGGTCCTCCGCGTTCGCGAGCGTCACCACGTGGCCGGCGACCTCGTCGAGCGCCGCTCGGGAGTACTCGACGACGTGCACGGACTTGGTGAACGCACGCACCGACAGCCCGCTGCTGTGGCAGGCGCACCCACCGGTGGGCAGCACGTGGTTGGAGCCGGCGCAGTAGTCGCCGAGGCTCACCGGGGCGTAGGGGCCGACGAAGATCGCGCCGGCGTTGCGGACCCGGGCGGCCCACGCGGCGGCGTCCTCGGTGTGGATCTCGAGGTGCTCGGCGGCGTACGCGTCGACGACGGCCAGGCCCTGCTCGAGGTCCTCGACCAGCACGATGCCCGACTGCGGGCCGGACAGGCTGGTGCGGATCCGCTCGACGTGCTTGGTCACGGACACCTGCTTGTCGAGCTCGGCCTCCACGTCCGCCGCGAGCCGCTCGGACGGCGTGACCAGGACCGACGCGGCCAGCGGGTCGTGCTCGGCCTGGCTGATCAGGTCGGCGGCGACGAAGGCGGCCTCGGCCGTGTCGTCGGCGAGGATCGCGATCTCGGTCGGCCCGGCCTCGGAGTCGATGCCGACCTGGCCCTTGAGCAGCCGCTTGGCGGTGACGGTGTAGATGTTGCCCGGGCCAGTGACCAGGTCCACCTTGGCGCAGGGGCCGGTGCCGTAGGCGAACATCGCGATGGCCTGGGCCCCGCCGACGGCGTAGACCTCGTCGACGCCGAGGAGCGCGCACGCGGCCAGGATCGTCGGGTGCACGACGCCGCCGAACTCCCGCTGCGGCGGGCTGGCCAGCGCGATCGAGCCGACGCCGGCGGTCTGCGCCGGGACGACGTTCATCAGCACGCTGGACACCAGCGGCGCCAGGCCGCCGGGCACGTAGAGACCGACCCGGTCGATCGGCACCTTGCGGTGGGTGACCCGGGCGCCGCGCGCCAGGTCGGTGACGGCGTCCTGCTCGAGCTCGTTGGCGCAGGTGGCGCGCAGGCGGCGGATCGACTCCTCGAGCCCGGCCCGGATCGCCGGGTCGAGCTCCTCCAAGGCGCGCGTGATCGACGCGGGGTCGACCCGCAGCTCGTCGACGACGACGCCGTCGAAGCGCTCGGAGTACTCCCGGATCGCGTCCACCCCGCGGGTGCGCACCGCCTCGCAGATCGCATGCACCGCCGGGACCGCCGCTTCGACGTCGAAGTCGGCTCGGGGCACGGCTGCGCGGTAGTCGACCGTCGTGCGGTCCACTCCTCGCAGGTCGATGCGCTGGATCATGGCTCGATTCTACGGACGGACGCCTGTCGCTCCCGAACCGCGACAGTGGCTGGACTAGGTTGAGTGACGTGCCCGACACGCTGCCGATGTTCCCGCTGAACGCGGTGCTCTTCCCGGGCGTGTCCGTGCCGCTCACCGTCTTCGAGGACCGCTACCGCGCGATGGTGCACCACCTCCTGCGCGTCGAGGACCCCGCGCAGCGGCTCTTCGCCTCCGTCGGCATCCGCGAGGGCTACGAGGTGGGCGACCACGGCGCCCAGTCGCTCTACCGCGTCGGCGTGCGGATGCAGCTGACCGAGATCGAGTCCCTCCCCGACGGCACCTTCGACGTGGTCGCGGTCGGGCAGGAGCGGATCCAGCTCGACTCGCTGGAGACCGGCGGGCCGTTCCCGGTCGGCCACGTCACCGAGCACCCCGACCCCGAGGCCCCGGTGTCCGACGCGATCGTCGAGCAGGCCCGGATCGCCTTCACGGCCTACCGCGCCGCGCTCGCCGACATCCGCAACGACCCCTACTCCGGGTCGCTCCCCCGCGACCCGACGTACCTCTCCTGGACGCTGGCCGCGGTCGCCCCGCTGCCGATGCCGGAGCGGCAGGCGCTGCTCGAGGCCGAGGACGCTGCCGTCCGGCTGGTGATGGTGACCGACCTGCTGCGCTCGGAGCTGCGCGCGATGAACGTGATCCCGTCCCTGCCCGCGACGGAGGTCGCACGCACGCGGTGGTCGCCGAACTGATGGCCAAGAAGGGCAAGGCGAGATCCGCAGGCGGCACCCCGGCGACCGTGGCGCTCACCCGCGCCGGCATCGCCTTCACCGTCCACGAGTACCACCACGACCCGCGTGCGACGTCCTTCGGGCTCGAGGCGGCCGACGCGCTCGGGCTGGACCCGGCCCAGGTCTTCAAGACCCTGATGGCGACCGTCGACGGCACGCTGACCGTCGGCATCGTCCCCGTCTCGGGCCAGCTCGACCTCAAGGCGCTGGCCCGTGCGGCCGGCGGCAGCAGGGCGGCGATGGCCGACGTGGCCGCGGCCGAGCGCGCGACCGGGTACGTCGCCGGCGGGATCTCCCCCGTCGGCCAGAAGCGCCCGCACCCGACCGTGATCGACGAGAGCGCGCTGGCCCACGACGTCGTCTACGTCTCCGGCGGACGTCGCGGGCTCGACCTCGGCCTGGCGCCCGGCGACCTGGTCCGGGCCACCGACGCGACGGTCGCCCCGATCAGTCGGACCTGACCCGGTCGCGGGCGATCAGCCCGATGAACACCATCGCGAGCGCCACCAGCGCGCCGGCCGGCATGGCGATGAACGGCGAGCTGCCCGACACGTCCAGGACGCCGGGGACCACGTCGCCGGTGGCGCGGAGCGGGTCGCCCGGACCGAGCGCGACCCCGACGCGGAACATCAGGAACGCGCCGAGGACCGAGCCGAGGACCACACCGAGCAGGGTGACCAGCGGGAAGCGGTCCAGGAACAGCGCGACCACCGCGCCGCCGAGGAGGCCGGCGACGGCCGCCACGACGACGTACCAGCCGGTGCCGGAGAAGACGCCGCGCAGGTTCGCCTCGTCCTGGGCGACCCAGCGCCCGTCGACGACGGCACCGTCGGGGGCGCTCCACAGCCACTCCCAGACGACGCCCGCCAGGACGCCGGCCACCGCCAGGACGAGCACGGCGAGAGCGAGCTGGACCAGCGCCTGCCTCACCCGGTCAGGCATCCGGGCCCCAGCAACTGCTTGAGGTCCGCGAAGAGCGCGGGGCTCGGTGACACCCGCAGGTTGTCGTCGAGGCGCATGACCATCGTCTGCTCACGCGTCAAGAGTCGCAGGCGCACCTCGGTGACCCCCGGGTGGGTGCCGAGGACGTCCTTGAGCTGCTGGACGACCGGCGGGGTGCACCGGGTGGACGGGAGCGAGATCACGACCGGCCCGGACGGCCCGTCCGAGAGGTCGGGGAGGGTGACCTCCTGCCCCATGATCTCGGGCTGCTCCTTGCTCCGGTTGAGCCGGCCCTTGACGGTGACGATCGCGTCCTCGGCGATCAGGTGGCCGCACAGCTGCCACGAGCTCGGGAAGAGCAGCACGTCGATCGCGCCGTCGAGGTCCTCGAGCGTCACCAGGGCCCAGGCGTCGCCCCGCTTGGTGATCTTGCGCTGCACCGAGGTGACCAGGCCCGCGACCGTGATGGTGCTGCCGTCGGCCCGGTCCTCGTCCATCATCAGCTGGCCGATGGTGCAGTCGGTGCCGTTGGAGAGCACGTGCTCGAGGCCGAGCAGCGGGTGGTCGGAGACGTAGAGGCCGAGCATCTCCCGCTCGTGCCCGAGCAGGGTCATCTTGTCCCAGTCGTCGATGTCGGGGATCGACACCGACACGCCGAAGCCCGAGTCGTCGTCGATCCCGCCGAAGAGCGAGTCCTGGCCGATCGCCTCGTTGCGCTTGATGTCGACGAACTGGTCGACGGCCGTCTCGTGGATCGCCACGAGCGCCCGGCGCTTGTGCTTCATGTCGTCGAAGGCGCCGGCCTTGATCAGCGACTCGATGACGCGCTTGTTGCAGACCTGGGCCGGGACCTTCTTGAGGAAGTCCTCGAAGGACTCGAAGCGGCCCTTCTCGGTGCGGCCCTCCACGATGCCGTCGACGACGTTGGAGCCGACGTTGCGGATCGCGGTGAGGCCGAAGCGGATGTCGCGGCCGACCGGCGTGAAGTCGTGGGCCGACTCGTTGACGTCCGGCGGGAGCACCTGGATCTTCATCCGGCGGCACTCGTTGAGGTAGATCGCCATCTTGTCCTTGTCGTCCCGGGCGGACGTGAGCAAGGCGGCCATGTACTCGGCCGGGTAGTTGGCCTTGAGGTAGGCGGTCCAGTACGTGATGACGCCGTACGCCGCGGAGTGCGACTTGTTGAACGCGTAGTCGGAGAACGGGAGCAGGATCTCCCAGAGCTTGTCGATCGCGTCCTGGGGGTAGCCGCGCTCGAGCATGCCGGCCTGGAAGCCGGCGTACTGCTTGTCGAGCTCCTCCTTCTTCTTCTTGCCCATCGCGCGGCGCAGGTTGTCGGCCGCTCCCAGCGTGAAGCCCGCCAGGACCTGGGCGATCGCCATCACCTGCTCCTGGTAGACGATCAGGCCGTAGGTCTCCCCCAGGACCGGCTCGAGCGCCTCGGCGAGGGCGGGGTGGATCGGCTCGATCGGCTCGCGGCCGTTCTTGCGGCGGGCGTACTTGTTGTGGGAGTCCGCACCCATCGGGCCGGGCCGGTAGAGCGCGCTGACGGCGGTGATGTCGGCGAACTGGTCGGGCTGCATCGACCGCAGCAGGGCGCGCATGCCGCCACCATCGAGCTGGAAGACGCCGAGCGTGTCGCCGCGCCCCATCAGCTCGTAGGTCGCGCGGTCGTCGAAGGGCAGCTCCTCCAAGACGACCTTCTCGCCCCGGTTGGCCTCGATGTTCGCGACCGCGTTCTCCAGGATGTGGAGGTTGGAGAGGCCCAGGAAGTCCATCTTGACCAGCCCGAGCGACTCGCACATCGGGTAGTCGAACTGGGTGATGATCGCGCCGTCCTGCGGACGGGCCATGATCGGCACGATGTCGAGCAGCGGCTCGCTGGACATGATCACGCCGGCCGCGTGCACGCCCCAGTTGCGGATCTGGCCCTCCAGGCCGACCGCGGTGTTGTAGATCGTGCGGACGTCGGGGTCCTGGTCGTAGAGCGCGCGGAACTCGCCGCCCTCGCCGTACCGCTTGTGCTCGGGGTTGAAGATCTCCTTCAGCGGCACGCCCTTGCCCATGACGTCGGGCGGCAGCGCCTTGGTGATGCGGTCGGAGATCGCGAAGCCGTGGTCGAGCACGCGGGCCGCGTCCTTGATCGCGGCCTTGGCCTTGAGCCGGCCGAAGGTCGCGATCTGGGCGACCCGGTCGGCGCCGTACTTCTCCGTGACGTACTTGATGACCTCGCCGCGGCGATGGTCGTCGAAGTCGATGTCGAAGTCGGGCATCGAGGGGCGCTCGGGGTTGAGGAAGCGCTCGAAGAACAGCCCGTGCTCGAGCGGGCAGAGGTCGGTGATGCTCAGGGCGTACGCCGCGATGGAGCCCGCACCCGAGCCACGGCCGGGGCCGACGCGGATGCCGTTGCGCTTGGACCACTGGATGAAGTCGGCGACCACGAGGTAGTAGCCGCAGTAGCCCTTCTGCGAGATGACGCCGAGCTCCATCTCGACGCGGTCCTTGACGTCCTGGGTGAGCTTCTCGCCCGGGTAGCGGACCTCGATGCCGCGCCAGACCTCCTTGCGGAACCAGCTCTCCTCGGTCTCCCC
>JAEZKN010000053.1 GCA_023415395.1 Actinomycetes bacterium | reverse complement strand
GCAGCGCGCCGGCCGGCAGCAGCGGGGCCTCGGCGCGCCGCAGGTGGAACGCGAAGGCGACGGCGGCGAGCGCACCGCCGAGGAGGTACCACAGCCCCTGGTCGGAGAAGACCTGGACCTTGGGGTCCGCGGTCGCGAAGGCGAGGATCACCCCGCCCAGTGCGAGCGCGAGCAGCAGGGCGCCGAGGAGGTCGGCCTCGCGCATCGTGCGCACCCAGCCACGGACGTCGGCCAGCGGCTGGCGCGCGGTGCAGCACCGCACCAGGAGGAGCGCGCACGCCCCGATCGCGGTGAGGCCCAGCGGGGTCAGCCAGCGGCCGTCGCCGAGGACCGGGATGAACAGCTGGCCCCAGGTGAGGTCGCGCATCAGCTGCGAGGGCTGGATGCAGACCAGGGCGCCGGCCACCAGGGTGACGAGGAGGAGGAGCAGGCCGAGCCAGTCCGGGCGGTGGTTTCGAGACGGGCGCAGAACGCCCTCCTCAACCACCGTCAGCGAGCGGATGGCGGCGGCGAGGACCAGGCCGACGGCGAGGTTGACGAGGAAGATCGCCCGCCAGTCGGCGACGGCGAGGACGAGGGCGCCGAGGAGCGGGCCGACGACGCTGCCGATCTCCTGGACCGCGGAGACGATCCCGAGCGGGACGCCGCGGCGCTCGCGCGGGTAGAGGTCGGCGACCAGGGCCAGCGTGGCGGGCACCAGGCCCCCGCCGCCGACGCCCTGGAGGAAGCGGCCCGCCACCATCGAGGGCAGGTCGTAGGCCAGGGTGGTGACCAGCGATCCCACGGCGAAGAGCACGAGCGCCGCGACGAGCACCGGCACCCGCCCCCGCAGGTCGGCGATCCGGCCGATGAGCGGCAGCATGGCGACGTACCCCAGCAGGAAGCCCGAGATGATCGGCGCCGCCCGCTGGAGCTGGTCGACCGGGATGCCCGAGCTGGCCATCATGTCGGGCAGCGCGAGGACGACCACGTAGGTGTCCGCGGCCGCGAACGCCACGGCGACTGCGGCGAGGCCGAGCAGCCAGCGCGGCGAGCGGGTCATGGGGCGGTGATGTCCTTCTCGGTGCCGTAGTCCTCGAAGGTCACCGTGTAGGTCATCGACTCGGAGTCCTCGTAGAAGACCCCGGTGAGGACCGCCGTGCGCAGCTCGTCGTCGTCGGTGATCGTGTAGACGACGTCGAAGTCGCCGGAGGCGGTCGGGATGATGCCCTGCATCACCTTCGCCGAGACCGTCCCGGAGTACTCCGTGAGCACCTCGCTGTTGTCCGCTCCGCCGCGGACGCTCTCGCCCCGCTCGAGGTCGGTGGTCTCGCCCAGCAGGGCGGAGAAGCCGCCGTCGGGGTCCATGAGCTGGGCCGGGTCGGGCGCGCCGTAGTCGCCGGGGTCGACGTCCTGGAAGCCGCTGGTGAACGGCAGCTCGGCGTAGACCGTGCCGTCCACCGCGACCACCGGGACCTGGACGGTCTGGCCGAGCAGGTTGACGGTGATCGTCCCGTCGAAGGCCGGCGCGTGGGTCGCGACGCCCGCGGCCTCCTCGACGCCGGTCACGCCCCGGGGGAGGTCGTCGGTCGCGAGGGTCAGGTCGACCCCGCTGGTCTCGTCGAGGGTCGCCCGGGCCGCGGCCAGCACGTCCTCGGGCGGGGTGTCGTCCGCACTGCTCTCGTCACCGCTGCACGCGGTGAGGCCGAGGAGGAGGATGCCGGCGGTCAGGGACGGGATCGCGCGGGAGCGGAGCACGGGGTCAGCCTTCCACACGGACCCGCGCGGCCACGGGGCCGGCGCAGGCCGCGATCGGCTGGGTGCCGGGGACACCGGACCCGTCACGCCTGCCGGTCGCCTCGGGCAGCTCGACCGGCGCTCCGCTGGCGGCGGCGGCCCGTGCGGGCGCGGTGCCGGCCCAGGCCAGCACGAGCGCGTCCTCACCCTTGAGGAAGCGGTGGCAGCGCACGCCACCGGTGGCGCGGCCCTTGCCGGGGTACTCCGAGAACGGCGTCACCTTGAGGGAGCCGGGCTCGGTGCCGGGCAGGGCGGTGGACGAGCCGGAGGAGGTGACCACGACCGAGCCCTCCGGGGCGTCGGGGTCGATGGCGCCGAAGAAGACCACCCGCTCGCCGGCGGTGACCCGGATGCCGGCGATGCCGCCGCCCGAGCGGCCCTGCGGCCGGACGCCGTCGGCGCCGAAGTGCAGGAGTTGGGCGTCGGAGGTGATGAAGCAGAGCGTCTCGGCGCCGGTGGTGAGCTCGACGGCACCGACGACCTCGTCGCCGTCGGCGAGCCGGATGACCTCCCACTCGTCCCTGCCGAGCACCTCGGGGTTGACCCGCTTCACGACGCCCTGGCGGGTGCCGAGCGCGAGGCCCGGCCCCTCGGTCGCCAGCGTGCAGAGCGCGAGCAGGCGCTCCCCGGGCTCGAGCGAGAGGATCTCGCTCACCGGCAGGCCACCCGCGAGGTGCGGGTCGTTGGCGGTGTCGGGCAGCTGCGGCAGCTCCAGCACGCCGATCTTGACCAGGCGGCCGGCGCTGGTGAGGCCGCCGACCTCGCCGCGCGCCGTGGCGCGGACCGCCGAGACCACCACGTCGTGGTTGGCCCGCCCGGTGCCGTGACCGGGCTGGTCGGCGTTCGCCGTGCGCGCCAGCAGGCCGGAGGAGGAGAGGTAGACGAAGCACGGGTCGTCGGCCACCTCGAGGGGTACGGCGGCTGCCGTGACCGCGGTCCCGGCCGACTCGAGCAGCACCGTGCGTCGCGGCGTGCCGAAGGTCTTCGCGACCTCGGCGAGCTCCTCGGAGACGACCTTCCAGCGCAGCTTCTCGTCGCCCAGGATGGCGTCGAGCTCCTCGATCGTGCGGCGCAGCTCGTCCTGCTCCTTCTCCAGCTCGATGCGGGAGAACTTGGTCAGGCGGCGCAGCGGCATGTCGAGGATGTAGTCGGACTGGACCTCGGTGAGGTCGAAGACCGCCATCAGCCGCTCCTTGGCCGCGCCGGCGTTCTCGCTGGAGCGGATCAGCGCGATGACCTCGTCGATGTCGAGGATGGCCAGCAGCAGGCCCTCGACCAGGTGCAGGCGGTCCGCGGCCTTGGCCCGGCGGAAGACCGAGCGCCGGCGCACGACCTCGAAGCGGTGGTCGAGGAAGACCTGGAGCATCTCCTTGAGCGACAGCGTGCGCGGCTGGCCGTCGACCAGCGCGACCGCGTTGATGCCGAAGGTGTCCTCCATCGGGGTGAGCTTGTAGAGCTGCTCGAGCAGCGCCTCGGGGACGAAGCCGTTCTTGACCTCGATGACCAGCCGCAGGCCGTTCTCGCGGTCGGTGAGGTCCTTGATGTCGGAGATGCCCTGGAGCTTCTTGCCCTGGACGAGCGTCTTGATCCGCTCGATGACCTTCTCGGTGCCGACGCCGTAGGGGAGCTCGGTGACCACGATGCCCTTGCGGCGGTTGGTGATCGCCTCGACCCGGGCGGTCGCCCTCATCCGGAAGGTGCCGCGGCCGGTCTCGTAGGCGTCTCGGATGCCCTCGAGGCCGACGATCTTGCCGCCGGTGGGGAGGTCGGGGCCGGGGATGAAGCGCATCAGGTCGTCCACGCCGGCCTTCGGGTGCGTGATCAGGTGCCGCAGCGCCTGGACGACCTCGACCAGGTTGTGCGGGGCGCAGTTGGTCGCCATGCCGACCGCGATGCCCGTGGTGCCGTTGACGACGAGGTTGGGGATCGCCGACGGCAGCACGCCCGGCTCGAACTCGCGGGAGTCGTAGTTGGGCCGGAAGTCGACGGTGTCCTCGTCGATCGACGCGGTCATCGCGACCGCCGGGGGCGCCATCCGGCACTCGGTGTAGCGCATGGCGGCGGGGGAGTCGTCGGGCGAGCCGAAGTTGCCGTGGCCGTCGACCATCGGCAGCCGCATCGACCACGGCTGCGCCATGCGCACGAGCGCGTCGTAGATCGCGCCGTCACCGTGGGGGTGCAGCCGGCCCATGACCTCGCCGACCGCGCGCGCTCTTGACGTGGCCGCGGTCGGGGCGCAGGCCCATGTCGTTCATCGTGTAGAGGATCCGGCGCTGGACCGGCTTCAGGCCGTCGCGCGCGTCCGGCAGCGCGCGGGAGTAGATGACCGAGTAGGCGTACTCGAGTAACGACGACTCCATCTCCTGCTTGATGTCGGTGTCGAGGATGTGCTCCTCGAAGTCGTCGGGGAGGTCCTGCTTCGTCGTACGCCGTGCCATGCCCGTGATCCTCTCAATCCCCGCCGACGGAAACGGCACGGGCACGCCGAGTTCGTCGGGCCACGATAGATTTCGGGCGTGAGCGAGACCACGGACGCCGTAGTGGACGTAGCCCCGCCTCCCCGCCACTGGGAGGCCGACGTCCTGCTCCGCGACGGCCGGACCGCCCACATCCGGCCGATCCGTCCCGACGACAAGGACGTGTTCGTCGAGTTCTACGGCCGGGTCTCGGACCAGTCGAAGTACTACCGCTTCTTCTCGCCCATGCCGCGGCTCTCCGACCGCGACGTCGCGCGGTTCACCATCGTCGACCACGTCAAGCGGGTCGCGTTCGTGCTGACGCTCCAGGGACGGATCATCGCGGTCGGGCGCTACGACGAGATCAAGCCGGGCGAGGCCGAGGTGGCCTTCCTCGTGGAGGACCAGCACCAGGGCCGCGGCATCGGCCAGCTGCTGCTCGAGCACCTCGCCCAGGCCGGCCGGGAGCGGGGCATCGACCGGTTCGTCGCCGAGGTCCTGCCCGACAACACCCGGATGATCCAGACCTTCCGCGACGCGGGCTACCGCGTGGTGAGCGAGTACGAGGAGGGCGTCCTCCAGCTGGAGTTCTCCATCGACCCCACCGACACCGCGATCGGCGTGATGATGAGCCGCGAGCACCGCGCGGAGGCCGCCTCGATCGAGAAGTTCTTCAAGCCGCGCTCGGTCGCGGTCATCGGGGCCAGCCGCCGCCAGGAGACCGTCGGCCAGGCGCTCGTGCGCAACCTGGTGATGGGCGACTTCACCGGGCGCGTGTACGCCGTGAACCCCAGCGCCAACGCGGTGAGCGGCCTGCCGACCTACAAGACCGTCGGCGACATCCCCGACGACGTCGACGTGGCGATCGTCGCGGTGCCCGCGGAGTCGGTCCAGGACGTCGTGCTCGACTGCGCCGCCAAGGGCGTGCACGGGCTGGTCGTCATCTCCTCCGGCTTCGCCGAGACCGGCGAGGAGGGACGGGTCCGGCAGCGCAAGCTGGTCGGGCTCTCGCGCTCCTACGGCCTGCGCCTGATCGGCCCCAACGCCCTGGGCATCATCAACACCCAGAGCGACATCTCGCTCAACGCCTCGCTCTCGCCGCTGATGCCCCCGCGCGGCCGAGCCGGCTTCTTCTGCCAGTCCGGTGCCCTCGGCACCGCGATCCTCGAGAAGGTCTACAACCGCGGCCTCGGCCTCTCCACCTTCGTCAGCGCGGGCAACCGCGCCGACGTGTCCGGCAACGACCTCCTGCAGTACTGGGAGGAGGACGACCAGACCGAGGTCGTGCTGCTCTACCTGGAGTCCATCGGCAACCCGCGCAAGTTCTCCCGGATCGCTCGCCGGGTCTCGCTGCGCAAGCCGATCATCGCCGTCCGCTCCGGCCGGACCACCCAGGGCGTCCCGATGGGCCACGCGGTCCGCCAGATCGCCGCGCCACCGGCCGCGGTCGACGCCATGTTCCGCCAGGCCGGCGTGATCCAGGTCGACACGCTCGAGGAGATGTTCGACGTCGCGCAGCTGCTGGCCCACCAGCCGCTGCCGCGGGGGCGCCGGGTGGCGATCGTCGGCAACTCCGACGCGCTCGGCCTGCTCGCCGCGGACGCCGCCGCGGCGGTCGGGCTCGTGGTCAACAAGAGCACCGCCCTCGGCACCGACGCCGGCGCCGAGGACTTCGAGGACGCGCTCGACGCCGCCATCGACGACCCCGAGGTCGACTCGGTGATCGCGGTCTACGTGCCGCCGATCAACGTGTCGGGCGAGGACGTCGCCAACGTGCTCGCCGCGGTCGGCGAGCAGTCCGACAAGCCGCTGGTCTCCTCCTTCCTCGGCGCCGAGGGCGTGCCCGAGCTGCTGCGGGTGCCCGACGTCGCCGGCTCGACCGCGGGTCGCGGCTCGGTGCCGTCGTACCCGGGCGTGGAGGCGGCCGTGCGCGCCCTGGCGC
>JAEZKN010000528.1 GCA_023415395.1 Actinomycetes bacterium | reverse complement strand
GGTCACGTCGTCCGCTCGCCCAGCTCGGCGACCAGGGCGGCTGCCGTTCGTTCGACCATCGCGAGGACCTCCTCGAAACCGGAGTCTCCACCGTAGTACGGGTCCGGTACGTCGCCACCGGGGTCGTCCGGGTCGAAGTCGCGGAAGAGCATCACCCGGTCGCTGCGGCCGCCGATGTCGGCGAGGTTCTGGGCGTCCATGGCGAGGGTCAGGTCGGCCTCGTTGCCGGCCCACTGGCGCGCCCGGTGCCGGGAGGCGTCGTACCCCGCGCGGGTCAGCGTCGCCGCGGCCCTGCTGTCCATCGGGTTGCCGACGTGCCAGCCGCCGGTGCCCGAGCTGGTCACCTCGACCCGGTCGGCGAGGCCGGCGCCGGCCAGGCGCTCCTCGAGGACGACGTGCGCCATCGGGGAGCGGCAGATGTTGCCCAGGCAGACCAGGGCGACCCGGTAGGTGCCGGGCCGCCGCGGCTCAGGCGTCCTGGGCGTCACCGAAGAGCAGGCCGACGATCCAGGTGACGACCGTGATGACGATGGCGCCACCGACGGCGTTCCAGAAGCCGTGGACGTAGAAGGTCGAGTCGAAGAGCCCGGCCAGCCACTCGGTGAACAGCAGCATCAGCGCGTTGATCACCAGCAGCATCAGGCCGAGCGTCACGATGATGAACGGGATCGAGAGGAACTTGATGATCGGGCTCACGAACGAGTTCACGATGCCCAGCAGCAGGGCGACGAAGAGCAGCGCCCAGAAGTGGTCGGCGATCTCGTCCCAGCCCTGGGGGCCGGGGAAGCCGATGCCGTCGAAGATCCACACCGCCGCGGCCAGCGCGACGAAGTTGGTGGCGAGCCACCCGATGAACTTGAGGAAACCCACCCCTGCAGCCTAGAGGGTGAGCGGCCCGCCGAGGCCGAGCGCGCCGAGGATCGAGGTCTCGGCGTCGGCGAGGTGCCGCTCCAGGAACGCCGACGCACCGTCGAGGTCGCCCCGCTCGAGGAGCATGACCAGCTGGGTGTGGCTCTCGGCCTGGTCGTGGGCGTTGCGGCGGATGCGGTCGACCTGGGCGAGCGCCAGCTTGAGCTCGACCATGAGGCTCTCGGCCATCGCGACCAGCCGCGGCGAGCCGGTGAGCCCGACCAGCGAGACGTGGAAGGCCAGGTGCCGCTCGTTGAGCTCCTGGTACGACGCCCCCGCGCGCACCGCGCTCGTGTAGCGGACCAGCGAGGTGCGCACGGCGTCCCGCTGCTCCTCCTCGGCCTCGCGCCACCGGCGCACGCCGGCGCCCTCCAGCACCCAGCGGGCCCGGCAGACGTCGCGGACCGAGTCGGGGTCGGGGGTGGAGACCGAGACGCCCCGGTTCGGCTCGCGGGTGGCCAGCCCCTCGGCCACCAGCACGGTGAGCGCCTCGCGCACCGTGGGCCGGGAGACGCCCAGCGACTCGGCGAGCGCGACCTCGCGCAGCGGCGTGCCGGAGGCGAGCTCGCCGTCGAAGACCGCACGGCGCAGCTCCTCGGCGACCCGGTCGACCGTCGAGGAGAGCTCGAGGTGGAGGGTCCCGAACGGACGGGCCCCCGGGTCGGTCGTCATGGGGGTCATTCTGCTCTACACTCGCCGATGTCAGATTGTCAGACAACCTAGCAATCGGTGAGGGAGGGATCCATGGAGCTGTCCTGGGGCCGCCACTACGTCATGGTCGAGCCGACGCACTTCCGCGTGGACTACGTCATCAACCCGTTCATGGACCCTGCCGACCAGCCCGACCCGGCGCTGGCGATGTCGCAGTGGCGGGAGCTGGTCGCGACCGTCGAGCGTCTCGGCGGCACGGTCGACGTCCTCCCGCAGCGCGCGGACGCGCCCGACATGGTCTACGCGATGAACCTCGGCCTCGGGCTGGTCCGCGAGGACGGCAGCCGGCACGCCGTGATGTCCCACATGCGCTACGCCGAGCGCCGGATGGAGACCGCCTCCGCGCAGCCGTGGTTCGCCGCGCGCGGGTTCACGACGTCCTACGTCGGGCGCGACGGCGTCGGCGCGCACCTCGAGGCCGGCGACGCCTTCGCGTTCGGCGACGCGCTCGTCGTGGGCTACGGCCCGCGCACCGAGGAGCTCGCGCTCAAGCACCTGGCCGTCGAGCTCGGCGTGCGCGTCCGGGGCGTGCGGATCACCCACCCCGGCATGTACCACCTCGACCTGGCCTTCTGCCCGCTCGACGACCGCCGCGCCCTGGTGTGCCCGGCGGCGCTCGACGACGCCTCGGCCGCCGCGCTGCTCGACCTCGTGCCCGAGCCGCTGGTGCTCACCGAGGACGAGGCGCTCCTGACCTTCTGCGCCAACTCGATCGTGATCGGGAGGTTCGTGGTGATGCCGGCCTGCCCCGACCGCGTGCGCGCGCAGCTCGAGGAGTGGGGCTTCGAGGTCGTCGTGGTCGACCTGTCCGAGTTCCACAAGGGCGGCGGCTCCATCCGCTGCCTGACCAACCCGGTCGACGTGCGGATCGGTCGCGACCTGCCGGCCGTCCCCGGCGGCGAGGTGCTCATCGCGTAGCGGCGGGCTCCCGGTCGCGGGAGAGGCGCCGCATCACGGCGAAGGCCAGCAGCGCCACGACCCACGAGAGCAGGCTGAGCAGCAGCTGCGAGCGGGTGTCGTCGGTGAGCGCCATCTGCACGAGGATCACCACGATGCCGGCGATCGCGGCGACGGTGAGCACCGGGTAGGCCCACATCTTCACCACCAGCTGGTCCTTCGGCGTACGCCGCCGCAGGATCAGCTGGCTGATCGCGATCAGCAGGTAGACGAAGAGAATCACCGCGCCGGAGGAGTTCAGCAGGAAGAGGAACACGGTGTCGGGCGAGACGTAGGCCGCGATCACGCACAGGAAGCCGACCAGCGTCGAGGTCAGGATCGTGCCGACCGGGACGCCGCGGCCGTTGACCTTGGTCAGGGCTCGCGGGGCCTCGCCGTGGTCGGCGAGGACGAAGACCATCCGTGAGGCCGTGTAGAGCCCGGAGTTCAGGCACGAGAGGACGGCGGTGAGCACGACGGCGTTCATCACGTCGTCGGCGTGCGGGATGCCCATCTCGGTGAACGCGGCGACGTAGGGAGAGTCCCCGATCTCGCTGGCGTTCCACGGGACGATGAGCACGATCAGGAGCATCGAGCCGACGAAGAACGTGGCCACGCGCAGGATCACCGACTGCGTCGCCCGCGCCACCGCGCGCTCGGGGTCGTCGGACTCCGCGGCGGCGACCGTCGCGATCTCGGCGCCGACCATCGAGAAGACGACCACGACGATGCTGGAGAAGATGGCGCCGACGCCCATCGGCAGGAAGCCGCCCTCGCTGGTCATCAGGCTGACGTCGAAGTCCTTGTCCGGCCAGAGCCCGACCACGAAGAGCGTGCCGAGGACGAGGAACGCGATGATCGCGAGGACCTTGATGCTGGCGAACCAGTACTCGAACTCGCCGTAGGACCGCACCGAGATCAGGTTGGTGGCGGTCATCAGCACCATGAGGGCGAGCGCCACCAGCCAGAGCGGCAGGTCGACCCAGTAGCGGATGATCTCCGCGCCGGCGACCGCCTCGAAGCCGACGACGATCACCCAGAAGTACCAGTAGAGCCACGCGGTCGAGAAGCCCGCCCAGCCGCCGAGCGCGGTGCGCGCGTACTCCGAGAACGAGCCCGTCGTCGGGTGCGCGGTCGCCATCTCGCCGAGCATCCGCATGACCAGGACGATCAGCAGCCCGGTGACGGCGTAGGAGAGGAACGCCGCCGGACCGGTCTCCGCGATGACCGCGCCCGACCCGACGAACAGGCCGGCCCCGATCACCCCGCCGATCGCGATCATCGTCAGGTGCCGCTGCTTGAGCCCCTTCTGGAGGCTGCCGGCCTCCGGGGCGCTGGTCGTCGTCACCTCCGGGGGGTGCCCTCAATCCGGCCCCCGTAACCTCGGCTGCGTGTTCCCGGTCGGTGGCGTCGAGGTCATGCTCGGCCTCACGGTGCTGTCCGGACTCGTCTGCGGGCTGCTCGCGATCGCCCTGCAGGCGCGCCTGGGGTGGATCACCGCCCTGGCCGTCGCGGCCTTCGTGTGGTCGCTCGCGGTGATCGCCAGCATCACGCTGATCCCTGCGAACGGCGCGCCCGGCATCGTCTCCGCGGAGGGCCGGCTGACCTCCTGCTCGTGGGACATCGGGGGGCCCGCGCCGGACGGGTTCTGGATCTTCGCCGGCGGCCAGCGGATGCTCAACACGGTCGTCTTCGTGCCGTCGGGCGTGCTCCTCGTCCTCGCGCTCGCCCGGTGGCCGCGGGTCGCCTGGGTGGGGGTCCCGGCGGGGCTGGCGCTGCTGGCGGCGTACTCGATCGGGATCGAGACGACCCAGCTCGTCCTCGCCCGGATCGACCGGGCGTGCGACGTCACCGACGTGATCGACAACGTCACCGGCGCCGTCCTCGGCGTCGTGATCGGCCTCCTGCTGGCCGTCGTCCTGCGTCCGTGGCGCCTGCGTTCCCGTGGCTAGGGTGCAGCCATGACCACTCCTCAGCCCCGGCGCTGCGTCGCGGAGATCCCGCCGTACGTCGCCGGGAAGCCGCCGACGGTGCGCCCCGGGATGACCTCCTACAAGCTGTCGTCGAACGAGAACCCCTACCCGCCCCTGCCCGGTGTCGTCGAGGCCGTCGAGGCCGGTGTCGCGGCGATGAACCGCTACCCGGACATGGGCAGCGTCGCCCTCTACGAGGCCCTCTCCGGGGAGCTCGGGGTGCCGGTCGAGCACCTCTCGGTCGCCACCGGCTCGGTCGGCCTGATCTACCAGCTGGTGCAGGCCTTCTGCGACCCCGGCGACGAGGTCGTCTTCGCGTGGCGCTCGTTCGAGGCCTACCCGATCGCGGTCACCGCCGCGGCCGCGACGGCGGTCAAGGTGCCGGTCCGCCCCGACGGCCGCCACGACCTCGACGCGATGGCCGCCGCGATCACCGACCGCACCAAGGTGGTGCTGGTCTGCACGCCCAACAACCCCACCGGCCCGGCCGTGACGCAGTCCGAGCTGGACGCCTTCGTCGCGCGGGTGCCGTCGCACGTGGTCGTCGTCGTCGACGAGGCCTACGTGGAGTTCGTGCGGATGGACGACGCGGTCGACGGCGTCGCGACCTACCGGCGCCACGAGAACGTCGTGCTCACCCGCACCTTCTCCAAGGCCTACGGGCTGGCGGGCTTCCGGGTCGGGTACGCCGTCGCGCCGGCCCCCATCGCCGCCGCGCTGCGCGCGGTGTCGCTGCCCTTCGGCGTCTCGACCGTCGCCCAGGTCGCGGCGATCGCCTCGCTCGAGCGCCGCGACGAGCTGCTCGAGCGGGTCGAGGCGCTGGTCGCCGAGCGCACCCGCGTCGTCACGGGCCTGCGCGAGGCCGGCTGGGACGTGCCGGACGCCCAGGGCAACTTCGTGTGGTTCGACCTCGGCGACCGCACCACGGACTTCGCCGCCGCGGCCGACGCGGCGGGGATCGTCGTCCGCCCCTTCGCGGGCGAGGGCACCCGGGTGTCGATCGGCGAGACCGAGGCCAACGACCGCCTGCTCACCGTCGCCGCCGCCTTCCCGCACTGACCCCGCGCCGAGGTCGGAGTCCCGACGCGACCCGGGGTCCTGGGAGGCAGACGGCACTTCGGTGTGACGAGCGGGGGCTTGTACGGTCGCAGGGATGCTCTCCGTGATCCCCAACCTCGTCCTCTCGACCGTCCTGGCCGCCGGCAGCCTCGGCGCCGCGGCCCAGGAGGCCCCCCGGGCCGCCCGGGGCGAGGACCACCGGGGCGCGACGCCGGCGCAGGTCCTGCGGGGGATGACGCTGGAGCAGCGGGTGGGGCAGCTGTTCATGGTCGGCACCCCGGCCGACGAGGTGGACCCGACGACGCGGGCGCAGATCGGCCGCTACCACGTCGGCAACGTGATGCTCACCGGACGCAGCTACGACGGCCCCCGGGCCCCTCGCCGCGTCGTCCGCGCCGTGCGCAGCGAGGTCTCCGCGGCCTCGACGGGCAAGGTGGGGCTCTTCGTCGCCACCGACCAGGAGGGCGGCCAGGTGCGGGTCCTCCAGGGGCCCGGCTTCTCCGACATCCCCACCGCGCTCGTGCAGGGCGGGTGGAGGCAGGGACGCCTGCACCAGGCCGCCGAGGCGTGGGGCGAGGAGCTGCGCGCCGTCGGGGTCGACATGAACCTCGCGCCGGTCCTGGACACGGTCCCGAGCAGGCGGGCGGCGCGGCACAACCCGCCGATCGGCCAGTACGACCGGCAGTTCGGCTACACGACCCGGGTCGTGACCCGGCACGGGCTGGCCTTCCTGCGCGGCATGGCGGACGCCGGCGTCGTACCGGTGGCGAAGCACTTCCCGGGCCTGGGTCGGGTGCGCGCCAACACCGACGTCGCGAGCGGCGTCACCGACCGCGTGACCACGCGCACGGACGCCTACCTGCGCCCGTTCCGGGCGGCGGTGGAGGACGGCGTCCCCGTCGTGATGATGTCGACGGCGTACTACGCGCGGATCGACCCGAGGCACCCGGCGGCGTTCTCCCGGACCATCGTCTCCACGATGCTGCGCGGCGACCTGGGCTTCGCGGGCGTCGTGATCAGCGACGACCTCGCCCGCGCCGAGCAGGTGGCGTCGATCAGGCCGGCCGCACGCGCGGTGCGCTTCCTCCGGGCCGGCGGCGACCTCGTGCTGGTCGTCGACCCCGGACCGCTGCCCGCGATGTACGACGCCGTCCTGGCCCGGGCCGAGCGCAGCCGCGCCTTCGCGCGCAAGGTCGACGCCGCGGCGCTGCGGATCCTGCGGGCCAAGGACGATCAGGGCCTGTTGCCTACTGTTGCCCCATGAGCGACGGGGAGTTCAAGCGCGACTCGACCTACATCCCGGACCGGATCACCCAGGGTGGCCGCAAGCCGGAGCACGGGCCGGTGGACGGCGAGCTGTGGCCCGTCGAGCCCGGTCGCTACCGGCTGGTGGCCGCGCGGGCCTGCCCGTGGGCCAACCGGGCGATCATCGTGCGCGGCCTGCTCGGTCTCGAGGACGTCATCTCGATGGGCCTGTGCGGTCCGACCCACGACGAGCGCAGCTGCACCTTCGACCTCGACCCCTACGGACGCGACCCGGTGCTCGGCTACGAGCGGCTCCAGGAGGCGTACTTCGCGCGCTTCCCCGACTACCCGCGTGGGATCACCGTGCCGGCGATGGTCGACGTCCCCTCGGGCGGCGTCGTCACCAACGACTTCCCGTGGATCACCCACGACCTCTTCTTCGAGTGGCGCGACCACCACCGCCCGGACGCTCCCGACCTCTGGCCCGACGACCTCCGCGAGGAGATGGACGAGGTCATGGAGCGGATCTTCACCGAGGTCAACAACGGCGTCTACCGCTGCGGCTTCGCGACCGGGCAGCAGGCCTACGAGCGGGCCTACGACCGGCTCTTCGCCGCGCTCGACTGGCTGGAGGACCGGCTGACCGACCGCCGCTACCTCATGGGCGACGCGATCACCGAGGCCGACGTGCGGCTCTTCACGACGCTGGCCCGCTTCGACGCGGTCTACCACGGCCACTTCAAGTGCAACCGCAACAAGCTCAGCGAGATGCCGGCGCTGTGGGGCTACGCCCGCGACCTCTTCCAGACCCCCGGCTTCGGCGACACCATCGACTTCTTCCAGATCAAGAAGCACTACTACGTCGTGCACACGAACATCAACCCCACCCAGGTCGTGCCCAAGGGCCCGGACACCCGTGGCTGGCTGACCAAGCACGGGCGGGAGAGGCTCTAGGCCCGACGCCGATCGGGTCGTGTGCCCCAGACCGCGCCATGGCGCGTCCTCAGGCACACGACCCGTGCTCCGCGTGTCACGGGCTGCTCAGCCGCAACCCGGCCGCGAAGCGCGACTTCACGCCGAGGGCGCTGAGGATCGCGGCCACGTCGGAGCGCACCGTGCGGACGCTGACGCCGAGGGCCTCGGCGATGGCGTCGTCGCCGAGGTCGTCGGCGAGCAGGGCCACGACCTGGTGCTGGCGGGGCGTGAGGTCGGCAGGCGGCGGGACCGACCCGCGGGCGGGGTAGGACGACGCGAGGGCCGCCTCCCAGTAGCGCCACGCCGCCTCCAGGCAGGGCCCGGACGTGACCAGCATGAGGCTCTCGTCCTCGTCGACCACCGGGCCGGAGAGCAGCAGGAGCCGCCGGTCGGCGATCTTCATCTGGACCGGCCCGACGCCGAAGCGGTAGTCGCCGACCGGCTCGTGCGCGACCAGGACCCGGGCGGCGGGGTGGATGCTCTCGGTGTCGAAGATGCTGACCATCCGCAGCCCGTCACGCAGCACCCGGCGGTTGTTCGGGAGGCTCATCCGCACGTGCGTCGAGAGCGTCCTGGGACGGATCGACAGCAGCTCGCGCCAGGTGGGGATGGTCTCGACGAGCCACGTGTTGATGCCGTCGAGGCCGAGCGCGAGCAGCTCGACGCCCGGGACCTGCTCGTGCAGCACGCGCGCGGCGAGCTCGCTGCGGCGCACCTGGAGCACGGCCCCTGCGTCCCGGGCCGCGTGACGCAGGGACGGCGCGATGTCGTCCTCCGGCCGCCAGCCTGCGCCGGCCGCGCGGCGGACGACCGGGTCCCCCGTTCCGCTACCCACGTCCGTCCCCGTTCCTCGCGTGCGTGCGAGAGGATTCTCGACGCGCCGCGAGGCGCTCGCAACCGGAACGCAGAAAGCCGGTTCATACCGTTGCACCACCGCACCCACCCCGGATTGGCGGCGTCGACGACGACGAAGGTAGGTTTGCGGGGCACGATTGTGTTCCGGGTCACAGGGTCGCACCACCCCCGCGCCCCGCGTCCGGACCGACCTACCTCGGCACGCGGAGACCCCGTACCGCCGGCGATCTCGAAGGAGCGCACGTGAGCCAGCAGTCATCGGGTGAGACACCCCCCAGCTCGTCCGGCTTCGGCCCGGACCTCGTCGAGGTGTTCGGCCCCTCGCAGCAGGACGGCGGACCCGAGCTCGTCCAGCTGCTCACCCCGGAGGGCGAGCGGGTCGAGCACCCCGAGTTCTCCTTCGACCTCGGCGACGACACCATCCTCGGCTTCTACCGGGACATGGTCCTCGTCCGCCGCATCGACACCGAGGCCACCGCGCTCCAGCGCCACGGCGAGCTCGGCATCTGGGCTCAGCTGCTCGGCCAGGAGGCCGCCCAGATCGGCGCCGGCCGGGCGCTGCGGCCGCAGGACTTCGTCTTCCCGACCTACCGCGAGCACGGCGTGGCCTGGTGCAAGGGCGTCGACCCGCTCGACCTGCTCGGGCTCTTCCGCGGGGTCGACCAGGGCTCGTGGGACCCGGCCGACAACAACTTCGGGCTCTACACGATCGTCATCGGCGCCCAGACGCTGCACGCGGCCGGCTACGCCATGGGCATGCAGCGCGACGGCGTCGTCGGCACCGGAGACCCCGACCGCGACGCCGCGGTGATCGCGCACTTCGGCGACGGCGCGTCCTCGCAGGGCGACGTCAACGAGTCGTTCATCTTCGCCGCCTCCTACAACGCCCCGGTCGTGTTCTTCTGCCAGAACAACCAGTGGGCGATCTCCGAGCCGATCGAGCGCCAGACGCGGATCCCGCTCTACCAGAGGGCTCTCGGCTTCGGTTTCCCCGGCGTGCGCGGCGACGGCAACGACGTCCTCGCGACGTACGCCGTCACGCAGGCCGCCCTGAACCGGGCTCGCGAGGGGCAGGGGCCCACGTTCGTCGAGGCCTACAC
>JAEZKN010000205.1 GCA_023415395.1 Actinomycetes bacterium | reverse complement strand
TCACGTCCACCTCGCACGACGACGACGGTGCGGTCGTCGCCCACGCGTGGGACTTCGGCAGTGCGGGAACCTCGACGGACCCCACCCCGCAACGCACCCTGCCCACCGGCACCACCCAGGTGAGCCTGACGGTGACCGACGACGAAGGAGCGACCGGCACGGTGTCGAAGGCGGTCACCGTCGCCGACAGCGCGGTCTCCCACGTGGGATCGTCGGCCGACACCGACGGCGGCAGCATCCGCAACCACACCGTCGCGGTGCCCGGCGGCGTGCAGCCGGGTGACAGGCTGGTGCTCTACTTCAACGACAACGCCCCCAACCTGGCAGTCACCCCTCCGGGCGGCTGGACCCAGGTCGGGGCGACCACGACATCGGGCATGCTCAGCCGCATCTGGACCCGGACCGCGACCTCAGCCGACGTCGGCTCGACGGTGACCGTGTCCACCGCCTCGCCGGCTCGCGCGACCCTGAGCATGTCGGCCTACCGGGACACGGCACCGATCGCGCCGGCGGACGTCTCGGTCGCGGCAGAGACGGTCAACCGTGCGGACCACACCACCCCGACCGTCGACGTCGACGTCGCAGGTGCCTGGGTCGTGAGCATGTGGTCGGACAAGACCGCGGCGACGACCACCTGGACGCCGCCTGCCGGGCAGGCGGTGCGCACCCTCATGGCCGAGAGCGGTACCGGTCACACGACCCAGCTCATCACCGACAGTGGCGGCGTCGTGCCCGTGGGCGTCGGAGGTGGCCTCACGGCCACGGCGGACTCGGTGTCGCGGCAGGCCGTGATGGCGACGCTCGTCCTGCGGCCGGGCTGAGCTGGCCGCGTCGGCAGGGCTCGGATCGCGGTAGCGGACAAGGGGGATCAGATGTCGGGTGCACGCTTGGTCGTGGCTGCGGCTGCGGCGTTCGGTGTCGGCTTCTCGCTGCTGGTGGCGGGCTGTTCGGTCGGACCGGAACCTGAGGCCACGAGCTTCGAGACCGCCGTCTCGACGGAGTCGTCCCCGGCCGCCGGCGCCGAGGAGTCGGAGAGGCTGCGGCTCTCCGTGTCCCGGGACCTGTCCGCGGGCGACACCGTGGCTTCGTCCGACCTGGCCGTCACGGGTGGGGGCGAGGTCTCGGTGGACATCGTGACCGCGGGTGGCGGGGAGCTGCTCGCGTCGCGGGGCGTGGCCGGACGGGCGCTCCGCTTCCCGGCGTTCTCCTCGAAGCGGGTGGCGGCCATCGTCTCCGTCAGCTCGAGCACCCCGGGGTGGATGGATCCCGGGGACCGCCGCCTGACCTTCGGTGTCGCCGTCAGGCTGGACGCCGAGTCCTCGGGCACGGTCGCGGACAACGGTGACAACCTCTTGCAGCGGGGGCTCTTCGATGATCCGGCGCAGTTCAAGGTGCAGGCCGATCACCGTCAGCCCTCCTGCCTGGTCCGCGGGGACGAGGGGTCGGTCCTGGTCAAGTCGCCGGTCCGGATGGAGCCGGGCGCTTGGTACCGCCTGCGTTGCGAGCGGGACGACCAGGCAGTGACCATCCGGGTGAGCCTGGTGCAGGACGGTGTCGTGACGACGGTCCGGTCGACGACGGCCACCGGCCGGATCGGCGACGTCGTCTTCGCGGAGACGACTCCGATCAGCATCGGCGGCAAGCTCGATCCGGACGGGGGCGCGGCCGCCGCGACGGATCAGCTCAACGGCCGCCTCGGTCGTGCGTTCGTCGAGATCGCAGCCGCGACCGAGGGCGAGGTCTAGGACGGCCATGACGGAAGACGGGACGGTGGTCGTCGCGATCTTGTCGCACCGCGACCCGCCCTTGCTCAGGCGGCTGGTCGATCGCATCCTCGAGGGGGAGCGGACCGTCACCCTGGTGCACCACGATCCCCGTGCGGAGCCGCACGGTCTCGTGGAGAACGACCGTGTGCGCCTGGCGAGAGAGCCGAGGGCGGCCAACTGGGGTCGGATGGACCTAGCCGAGACCGTGCTTCGATGTGCGGCCGAGGCGGTCCGGACGTTCCCCGAGATGAAGTGGCTGGTCGTGGTCTCCGGGCAGGACTACCCGGCCCAGTCGGTCCGGACCACCGAGCGAGAGCTGTTGGCCTCGGACGCCGACGCCTTCGTCCGGCACCTCGAGGTGACCGCCTCACCCTCAGGGGACGAGATCTCCTGGCAGGCCGCCTGCCGGCGGCGCTACCTGCGGCGCCGGCGCCTGCCCGGAAGCCGTCGGTCGGTGCCGTTTCCTCGGAAGCATCCCTTCGGGGATGGCCTGCGCCTCTACATCGGCGACATGTGGGTGAACCTGTCGGCGGAGGCGGTCCACCACGTGCTCGAGCAGTTCGACAGGCGCGAGGAGGTCCGTCGCTACTTCGGGACGTGCTCGACTCCGGACGAGGCCCTGCTCCCGACCCTGCTGCTCAACGACGCCGACGACCTGCGGATCGTCAACGACCGCAAGCGGTTCATCCGGTGGAGCCCGGGAGCCGCGCACCCGGAGGTCCTCACCGAGGGCGACGCGCCTCAGCTGCTCGCATCCGGTGCCTACTTCGGGCGGAAGGTCGAGCTGCCGTCCTCCAGGGCGCTCCTGGACCGGCTCGACGCAGCCGCCGTGAGCGACCAGCCCGGCGCGTAGGGCCGCGCACCCGATCGCACCGCAGGGCACCTCGGAGGCGCTCCTCGAGCCCGGGGATACTGGTGCCATGCTCCAGAGCCCGTGCGACCCGGGGACCGGTGCCGACGTGCGCGGCGGCCTCGGATGACCCCTGCTCGGACCATCGGG
>JAEZKN010000428.1 GCA_023415395.1 Actinomycetes bacterium | reverse complement strand
CGTCGAGCTCGCGGGAGATGTCGTCGTTCGGGCCGCTCGAGCTGACGTCGTCGAGCGCGCCGGAGGCGATGAGCTCGTCGATGGCGCCGGCCCGGGCCTGCATCTGCGCGGTCTTGTCCTCGGCGCGCTGGATGGCCTGCCCGACGTCGCCGAGCTCGTCGCCGATGCCCGACATCGCCTCGTTGATGCGCGTCTGCGCCTCGGCGGCGGTGTAGGTCGCCTTGATCGTCTCCTTGCGCGTGCGGAACGCCTCCACCTTGGCCTGGAGCCGCTGCTGGGCGAGCGTGAGCTTCTCCTCCTCGGCCTGCAGCTGGGCGTGCTGCGCCTTGAGGTCGTTGATCTGGGTCGCCAGGCCGGACTTGCGGGTCAGCGCCTCGCGGGCGAGGTCCTCGCGGTCCATCGTGATGGCCTTCTGGGCCTGGTCCTGCAGCTTGGCGCCCTGCTGCTCGAGCTGGTTGATCTGCAGCTCCACGCGCTTGCGGCTCGTGGCGACGTCAGCGACGCCGCGGCGCACCTTCGCGAGCAGCTCCTGCTGCTTCTGGTAGCTGTAGTCGAGCGTCTCGCGCGGGTCCTCCGCGCGGTCGAGCGCCTTGCTCGCCTTCGACTTGAAGATCAACGTGAAGCGCTGCCAGAGTCCCATGCCGCACAGACTAGACGAACGCCCCCACCGGTACCCTGGAGCCGTACCCCGTCGTTCGTCCGTGAGGCACCGTCCCGTGTTTGGTCGCAGCAAGTCCGCAGCCCCCGCTCCCGAAGTCGCTCCCACCAAGGTGGGTGGCAAGGGTCGACCGACGCCGACCCGCAAGGAGGCTGAGGCGGCCGCACGCGCCCGGGCGAAGACGCCCCGCACCCGCAAGGAGCAGGCCGCCGCCCAGCGCGCCGCCCGGTCGGAGTCGAGCCGCACCGTGCGCGAGGCGATGAAGTCCGGCGACGAGCGCTACTACCCCGCCCGCGACCGCGGCCCCGAACGCCGCTTCCTGCGCGACTTCGTCGACTCCCGCTTCTCGCTCATCGAGCTGGTCATCCCGCTGCTGCTGGTCACGATGCTGCTCGGCTACTCCGGCAACGAGGGCCTGGCCCGGATCGGCAACACCATCCTCATGGTGACCGTGCTGCTCGTGGTCATGGACATGGTCTTCCTGCGCTGGCGGGTGCGCCGCGAGTACGCGCGCCGCTTCCCCGAGGCGTCGAAGAAGGGCGTCACCTACTACGCCCTCACCCGCGCGCTGCAGATGAAGTTCATGCGGCTGCCGAAGGCGCAGGTCAAGATCGGGCAGCAGCTGCCCGAGCACTACCGCTGAGGCCGGGCCTCAGCGCTTCATCAGGTCCGCGCGCCGGGCCGTCTGCGTCTTCTCCGGGTCGCGCTCGACCAGCGGGTCGACCACGTCGTCGATCGCCTTCATCGTCGCCTCGTCGAGGCGTACGCCGGCGGCGCGGGCGTTGTCCGTCACCTGCTCGGGCCGGCTGGCACCGACGATGGCCGCCGAGACGTTCGGGTTCTGCAGCGTCCACGCGACCGCGAGCTGCGCCGTGGTCAGCCCGGCCTCGTCGGCGATCGGCTTCAGCTGCTGGACCCGCTCGAGGACCTCGTCGCGCATCCAGCGGCCGATCATCGTCGCGCCGCCCTTCTCGTCCGTGGCCCGCGAGCCCTCGGGCGGCGCCTGGCCGGGGACGTACTTGCCGGTGAGCACGCCCTGGGCGATGGGCGAGAAGACGACCTGGCCCATCCCCAGCTCCTCGCAGGTCGGGACCACCTCGGTCTCGATGACCCGCCAGAGCATGTTGTACTGCGGCTGGTTCGAGACCAGGGGGATCCGCAGCTCGCGGGCCAGCGCGTGCGCCTCACGGATCTGGTGGGCGCGCCACTCCGAGACGCCGATGTAGAGCGCCTTGCCCTGCCGGACCACGTCGGCGAAGGCCTCCATGGTCTCCTCGAGCGGCGTCTCGTCGTCGTAGCGGTGGGCCTGGTAGAGGTCGACGTAGTCGGTGCCGAGCCGGGTCAACGAGCCGTTGATCGACTCCATGATGTGCTTGCGCGAGAGGCCGTGGTCGTTGTGGGCGCCCGGCCCCGTGGGCCAGTAGACCGTGGTGAAGATCTCCAGGCCCTCGCGGCGCTGGCCGCTGAGGGCGCGGCCGAGGACCGACTCGGCGCGGGTGTTCGCGTAGACGTCGGCGGTGTCGAAGGTCGTGATGCCCTCCTCGAGCGCCTGGCGCACGCAGGCGATCGCCGACTCCTCCTCGACCTGCGAGCCGTGCGTCAGCCAGTTGCCGTACGCGATCGCCGAGATCTTCAGTCCGCTGGTCCCGAGGTTGCGAATCTCCATGGCCGCGAGCCTACTGACAAGATGTTCGCCATGACTGACGTGTCGGTGCGCATCGCCTGGGCCGACGACGCGCCCGCCATCGCCGAGGTGCAGCTGCGGGCCTGGCGCGACACGTACGCCGGCGTCGTCCCCCCCGAGGCGCTCCCCGACGACGTCGAGGCCGCGGCCGCGGCCTGGCGCGCGTCGCTCTCGAAGCCGCGCGACGCCCGCAACCGCGTGCTCGTGGCGCTCGAGCGCAACACGGTCGTCGGCTTCGCCATCACCTCCCCTGCCTCCGACCCGGACTGCGACCCGGTCGCCGACGCGGAGCTGTCCGAGCTCAACGTCGACCCGGCCAAGCGCGGGCTCGGGCACGGCTCGCGGCTGCTCCAGGCCGCGATCGACACCATGCAGGCCGACCGCTTCACCCGGGCGGTGCTGTGGGCGATGGCGGCCGACGACGCGCTGCGCGGCTTCCTGACCGACGCCGGATGGGCTCCCGACCAGGCGCACCGCGAGCTCGACCTCGACGGCACGGGGAGCACGCGGGTCAAGCAGGTCCGCCTGCACTGCTCGTTCTGAACTGCTCGTCCTGAGCCGACTTCTCAGCCCGGAGCTCTTGATTTCCGCCAGATCGGCGTCACGATGGATCTCGTGTTCGGTCCACTGCCGAAGCTTCACCGGCTCCTCGTCATCGTCACGGCCCTCGCGGTCGGCGTGCTCTCCGGGCTGTGGCTGGTGACGGTCACCAGCATCACCGCCGGCGTCGCCGCCGGGATCGGCTGGGGACTCCTGGCCGGCCTCGTGCTCGAGTACGTCCTCCTGCACGACTTCCACCACCCCCGCGCGCGGCCGGTCAGAGTACGCCGGCACTAACCTCTGCCGGGTGACCCAGACCCCCGCCGAGCCCCTCCCCGAGGCGGAGCGACGGGCGATCGTCCGCGACGGCCTCGGCGTCGGCATCGCCACCGGTGCCTACGGCGTCTCCTTCGGCGCGGTCTCGGTCGCGTCCGGCCTGTCGGTGTGGCAGACCTGCGCGCTGTCGCTGCTGGTCTTCACCGGCGCCAGCCAGTTCGCCCTGGTCGGCGTCGTCGCGGCGGGCGGTGCCCCGCTGTCCGGGGCGGCCACCGCGCTCCTGCTCGGCACCCGCAACACGCTCTACGGCCTGCGCCTGGCTCCCCTGCTGGCCTACCGCGGCGTGAGGCGCGCGCTGGCCGCGCACGTGCTCATCGACGAGTCCACCGCGATGTCGGTGACCCGGGAGTCGCGCGCAGCGGCCCGGCTGGGCTTCCTGGTCACGGGCGTGTCGATCTTCGTGCTCTGGAACGTCGCCACGCTCGCCGGCGCGGTCGCGGGCAACGCGCTCGGCGACCCTCGGCGCTACGGGCTCGACGCCGCCGTCGGCGCCGCGTTCCTCGCGCTGCTCTGGCCGCGGCTGCGCCGCCCCTCGCACCGCCTGGTGGCTGTG
>JAEZKN010000383.1 GCA_023415395.1 Actinomycetes bacterium | reverse complement strand
GGGCTGGAGCCCGACGTCGTCAGCGGCGGCTCCACCCCGAGCCTCCAGCGCAGCCTCGCGGACAGCGGCCCCGGTGTCCTCACCGAGCTGCGTCCCGGCGTCTACGTCTTCGGCGACGCCCAGCAGTGGGAGCTGGGGTCGATGGCCCCCGACGAGGTCTCGCTGGTCTGCCGTGCGACGGTCGTCAGCCACGCGTCCGGGCACCTGGTGCTCGACGCGGGGAGCAAGGCCCTCGGCGCCGACCGGGCGGGCTACGCGACGGGGTGGGGCCGGCTGCCGGCGTACCCGGACGCCCGGGTGGTCCAGCTCTCCGAGCACCACGCCGTGGTCGACCTCGCGGGCGCCGGCCTGCCCGCCCTCGGCAGCCTGGTCGACGTCGTGCCCAACCACGTGTGCAACGCCGTCAACCTCGCCGACGAGCTCTGGACCGACGGTGGTGAGCGGTGGGCCGTCGTGGCCCGTGGCCGCAACTCCTAGCCGGTCCTCCTAGGATGCCGCGCATGCTGCTGCGCCGTGCCGCCCTGCCCCTCGCCCTCGTCGGCGTCCTCGCGCTCGCCGGGTGCGGGGACGACGAGCCCGAGGACGTCACCGCCGCCGACGACGGCGTCAGCTGCGACTACCCGCAGAGCCAGCAGCCCGCCGCCACGGAGGTCGACCCGCCGCCCGCGACCGCGACGGAGTCCGGCGAGGTGCCGGTGACCGTCACGACCGGCGTCGGGGACCTCGCGCTGACGCTCGACGCCGACGCGGCGCCGTGCACCGTCAACTCGTTCCTCTCCCTGGCCGAGCAGGGGTACTTCGACGGGACCACCTGCCACCGGCTGACGACGGCGCAGGACAACGGCATCGCGGTCCTGCAGTGCGGTGACCCGACCGGCAGCGGATCGGGCGGTCCGGGCTACAGCTTCGACGACGAGCTCACCGGTCAGGAGACCTACCCCGCCGGCACGCTGGCGATGGCGAACGCCGGCAAGGACACCAACGGGTCCCAGTTCTTCCTCGTCTACGGCGACACCCCCCTGGCGCCCGACTACACCGTCTTCGGCAGCCTCGACGACGCCACCGTGGAGCTGATCGAGGGCGTGGCGGCCGAGGGCAGCGACCAGTCCTACCCCGACGGCAGCGGCCGCCCGCTCCAAGCCGTCGACATCGAGTCCGTCACCGTCGAGTGACGGCTGCGGACCCCTAGAGCGGGAACGAGACCCCGGTCAGGTCCTCCGAGCGCGCCCACAGCTGCTTGGCGAGGTCGGGGTCCGTCGCGGCCCTGCTGCGGCCCACCCCGGTCGGCCAGCCGGTCATCTCCTTGAACCCGCCGGGGCCGATGAACGCGTTGCCCGGGACGTCCATGGTCGCGGCGTAGAGCGTGGTGAGCGCGCCCTTCCACGCCGGCATGCCCACGAGCCGGTGGCCCCAGCTGCCGACCCAGGTCTTGACCGGGTTGCCGGTGCTTCCGGTGATCGCGGTGGCGGTCGAGCCCGGGTGCGCGGCGGTCGCCCGCAGCGTGGAACCGGCCGCGGTGAGACGACGCTGGAGCTCAGCCATGAAGAGCAGGTTGGCGAGCTTGCTGGCGCCGTACGCGGCGTACGGCTTGTACTCCCGGCGCTCCCAGCTCAGGTCGGTGAGGTCCAGCTCCCCGCTGTAGTGGGCGTCGGAGGACACCACGACGATGCGGTCGGTGAGCCGCGGCAGCAGCAGGTTGGCCAGGGCGAAGTGACCCAGGTGGTTGGTCGCCAGGTGGGTCTCGAAGCCGTCGGCCGTCAGCGCCCACGGCACCGCGAGGACCCCGGCGTTGTTGACCAGGACATCGACCGGACCGACGTCCGCGGCGAACGTCCGGACGCTCGCCACGTCCGCGACGTCGAGCCGCTGCACCTCGACCTTGCCGGACAGTCCGGCCGCGACCGTGCGCCCCTTCTCCGGGTTGCGCACGGCCAGCACCACATCGGCACCAGCGGCGGCGAGTGCGCGGGCGGTCGCGAGACCGAGACCGGCGCTGGCGCCGGTGACGACGAAGCGACGGCCGTCCTGGCGGGGCACGGCGTCCCAGCGGCCGGGCCGGCTGCGGCGGAGCACGGGGCTACCGCTCGACGTACTCGATCGGGGCCCCGAGCTGGACGGTGCGACCGACCGTGCAGAGCCGGTCGCGGGACTGGGCGATCGACCGCGGCAGCGCCTCCCGCGCCCGGTCGCCGTCCTCACCCTCGGGGAAGCGCACCTCGAAGGTCAGCCGCAGGTCGACGAGGTGGTTGCCCTGCTCGTCGCGCACCTTGTCGCCGGAGGCCACGAGGTGGAACGTCGTCGCGTCGGCGCGCTTGCGCGTGATCAGGTCGACGTCGATCGCGCTGCAGCCGGCGATCGCGGCGAGCAGCAGCTCCACCGGCGTGAAGTCCGGGTCGTCACCGGAGCCCACGGGAAGCACTCCCCCACGGGCATTGGTGGCCTTGAACCGGCCCTCTCCGATCTTGACCAGGTCGACGCTGCGCTCGCTCTTGCCCTCGCTCATGCGCACAGCGTGCCAGACCCCGACACGCCCGGGTGCCGGCGCGGACTTGAGTCGCGGCGGCTCTTCGGGGACGGTGGAACGGGTAAGCAACCGCAATCCGGAAGGCGAGCATGCTCACCCTCACCGAGAACGCCAGCGCCATCGTCAACGAGATCACGCACCAGCCCGGGCTCCCCGAGACCGCCGGCCTGCGGATCACCACCGAGGACACCCCCGAGACGGCCTTCGCGGTCTCGGCCGCGCAACAGGCCGAGCCCGGCGACCAGGTCGTCGAGCAGGGCGGTGCCACGATCTACCTCGAGCAGTCCGCGGCGCTGCTCCTGGACGACAAGATCCTCGACGCCGCCGTCGACCCGAGCGGGAAGGTCGAGTTCGCGCTCGCGCAGCAGGGCTGACCCCCGTCGTACGCCGAGTCGGCGCCGTCCCTCGCCGGGGC
>JAEZKN010000347.1 GCA_023415395.1 Actinomycetes bacterium | reverse complement strand
TCGACCTGGTGGGGGACCCGCGCGGCGACCCGGTCGGTCCAGCCGATCCGCGCCCCCGACCAGCCCGTGCCGGTCTCGGCGAGCGTGCTGGACGCGGTGGCCGTCTGCCCGACCCAGTGGTTCCTCGAGCGCGAGGCCGGGGGTGTCGCGCGCGCCCACCAGTCGGCCAACCTCGGCGAGCTGCTCCACGCGCTGGCCCAGCGGGTGGCCGCCGGCGAGCTCGAGCCGGCCGTCGACGTCCTCATGGAGCATGTCGACGCCGTGTGGGACCGCCTCGACTTCCGCACGCCCTGGTCCCGGGCCCGCGAGCACGACCGGGTGCGGGCGGCGATCGGCCGGTTCCTCCAGTGGCACCTCGCCAACCCGCGTGAGCTGCTCGCCACCGAGGCACCCTTCACGACCGTGGTCGCGCTCGAGGACGGTGAGCGGGTGAAGATCAGCGGGTACGCCGACCGGATCGAGCTCGACGCCGACGGCAACGTGGTCGTGGTCGACCTCAAGTCCGGCCGCTCCAAGCCCAGCAACAAGGCCGTCGAGAGCCACGTCCAGCTCGGCCTCTACCAGTACGCCGTCGACCACGGCGCCGTCGCCGACCTCGCCCCGGGCGCCCGGGCCGGGGGCGCCGAGCTGGTCCAGCTCGGGCTCACCGACGGGGGCGAGACGGCGGTCGTCCAGGCCCAGGACGCCCAGCCCGAGGACGGCTCCGCCCGCGACGACCTGCGCCTGCGGCTGGGCCACGCCGCGTCGCTCCTGCGCTCGGAGACGTTCCCGGCCGTCGCCGGCCAGCACTGCCGCGACTGCTCCTTCGTCGCGATCTGTCCGATCAAGAGCGCCGGGTCGGTGACCGCCCAGTGACGAGCCCGATGAGGATCGACAGCCCGGAGGCGCTCGCGCAGGTGATGCGCACGCCGTACGCGCCCAGCGACCAGCAGTGGGCGGCGATCTCCGCGCCGCTGGCCCCCGCCGTCGTGATCGCCGGCGCGGGCTCCGGCAAGACCACGCTCATGGCCGCGCGCGTCGTCTACCTCGTCCTCACCGGCCAGGTGCGACCCGACGAGGTCCTCGGGCTGACCTTCACGACCAAGGCGGCCAGCGAGCTGCGTCAGCGCATCCGGCAGGCGCTGCAGGTGGCCGGGGCGCTGGAGCAGCCAGCCGAGGCCGACGATGGGCAGGGCGACGTCCTCGAGCCCACCGTGGCCACCTACAACGCCTACGCGGCGGGCCTGCTCACCGACCACGGCCTGCGGATCGGCCACGAGCCCGACACCCGGGTGATCACCGACGCCGCGCGCTACCAGCTGGGCGCGCGGGCGGTCGACCGCTACACCGGCGACGTCCAGTTCCTCTCCGACCACCCGGAGACCGTGATCCAGAACCTCCTCGCGCTCGACAGCGCGATGAGCGAGCACCTCGTGTCGCCCGAGGCGGTCCGCGCGGTCGACGCCGAGGCGCGCGCCGGCTTCGAGCGCGCACTGGCCGAGGAGGTCGCCGGCAAGGCCCGCGTCACCTACCGCGAGGCGATCGAGAAGGCCCTCTCCGCGATCGTCCGCCGTGGCGAGCTGCTCGGGCTGGTCGAGTCCTACCGGCGCCTCAAGCGCGACCTGGGGCTCATGGACTTCTCCGACCAGATCGAGCTGGGTGCCCGGCTGGCCAGCGAACAGCCCGGGGTCGGCGAGCTGGAGCGGTCGCGCTTCAAGGTCGTCCTGCTCGATGAGTACCAGGACACCTCGGTCGCCCAGGCGACGATGCTCTCCCGGCTCTTCGGCGGCGGCCATCCGGTCACGGCGGTCGGCGACCCCAACCAGGCGATCTACGGCTGGCGTGGGGCCTCGGTCTCCAACATCCTCAACTTCGCCGACACCTTCCCCGCCGCGGACGGCCGGCCCGTCCCGACCTACCCGCTCACGGTCAACCGCCGCTCCGACGCGCGGATCCTCGAGGTCGCCAACCGCCTCGCCGCGCCGCTCTACGCCACGTACGGCCAGGTCGAGCCGCTGGTCGCCAAGCCCGGGGCCGAGACCGGCACGGTCACCGCCCAGGTCTTCGAGACCCACGCCGACGAGCTGGCCTGGCTGGTCGACGCGGTGCAGGAGGCCCACGCCGGCTCCTGGGCCGCGATCGGGGTGCTCACCCGCGACAACGCCCACGCCGAGGACGTCTTCGACGCCCTCACCGGCGCGGGGATCCCGGTCGAGATCGTCGGCCTCTCCGGCCTGCTCCGGCTCCCGGAGGTCGCCGAGATCGTCGCCACCCTCACGCTGCTCCACGACGTCACGGCCAACGCCGCGCTGCTCACGCTGCTCACGGGTCCTCGCTGGGCGATCGGACCGCGCGACCTGCGCCTGCTCAGCCGGCGCGCGTTCGAGATCGCCGGGCGCGCCGGGCGCGGCTCCGACGCGGCCTCGATCACCGACCAGCTGCTCGAGATCGCCGACGGGATCGACCCGGCCGAGATCCCCTCGCTCGACGACGCGCTCGCCGACCCCGGCGACCACCCCTACTCGCCCGAGGCGCTCGAGCGCTTCGGGCTGCTGGCCGCCGAGCTCCGGATGCTGCGCACCCACGTCGGCGAGCCCTTGCTCGACATCGTCCGCCGGATCATCGACACCAGCGGCACCGACGTCGAGCTGGCCTCCGCGGTCAGCCCGGCGGCCGCCGCCCGCCGCGACAACCTCGACCTGTTCGTCAAGGCGGTCGCGGAGTTCCAGGCCGTCGACGGCGACGTCACGCTGCCCGCCCTGCTGGCCTACCTCACCGCCGAGGACGACCAGGGCAACGGGCTCGACGTGGCGACGCCGACCGAGGCCGACTCGGTCAAGCTGCTCACCGTGCACCGCTCCAAGGGCCTGGAGTGGGACGCGGTGTTCCTCGTCGGGGTCTGCGAGACCCGCTTCCCGTCCAACCGGTCCCGCACGCTGTGGACCTCCTCCCCGGCGATCCTGCCGGCCCCGCTGCGCGGCGACGCCGGCGACCTGCCGCAGCTGGCCGGCCACGACAAGGCCGCC
Organism: Actinomycetes bacterium; assembly: GCA_023415395.1. Lineage (GTDB taxonomy): Bacteria > Actinomycetota > Actinomycetes > Propionibacteriales > Nocardioidaceae > Nocardioides. The sequence goes on along the minus strand of JAEZKN010000347.1, from coordinate 1,437 downwards.
CTCGACGCCTACCGCGCGGCCACCCGCGACCACGACGCCGAGGAGGAGCTGCGGCTCGGGTACGTCGCCTTCACCCGCGCCGCCCACCGCCTCCACGTCACCTCCTACCTGTGGAGCCCCCGGGCGACGCCCTTCGGTCCCTCGGCCTACCAGCAGGTCGTCCGCGAGCAGCTCGAGGAGTGGGGGGAGTCCGCGCCGTGGCGCGAGCGTCCGGTCAAGGGCGACCCGAACCCCTACGACGCCGTCGACCCCTCCCGCCCCTGGCCCGCGACCGGCACCGGCAGGGAGGCCGCGCTGCGCATCGAAGCGGCCCGGCTGGTCCGCGAGGCCGACCCCACCGCGCCGGACGACGGCCTGGACATGATCGAGACCGCCACCGTCGCCGAGTGGGACGCCGAGCTCGAGCGGCTGCTCGCCGAGGCGCGCCGCGACCGCAGCACCGACCTCGTCGTCCCCCTGCCCTCCAGCCTGTCCGCGACCGCGCTGGGGCGGCTCCGCGACGACCCCGAGACCTTCGCGCGCGAGCTGGCCCGCCCGATGCCACGGCCGCCCTCCTCCGCGGCCCGGTTCGGCACCCGCTTCCACGCGTGGGTGGAGGCCCACTTCGGCCAGCAGGACCTCTTCGACTACGACGACCTGCCGGGCCGTGCCGACGCCGGCATCGACGACGACTCCGACCTCAAGGAGCTGATCGCGACCTTCGAGGCCGGCCCGTTCGGCGCCCGCACCCCGCACCAGGTGGAGGCGCCGTTCGCGCTGGTGCTCGGCGGCCAGGTGGTCCGCGGCCGCATCGACGCCGTGTACGCCGATCCTGGGCCGGACGGCGACGACTTCCTGGTCGTCGACTGGAAGACCAGCCGGGCGGCGACCGCCGACCCGCTGCAGCTGGCGATCTACCGCGTCGCGTGGGCCGAGCTCCACGGCGTGCCTCTCGAGCGGGTGCGCGCGGCGTTCTACTACGTCCGCACCGGCGAGGTGGTGGAGCCCGAGGACCTGGCCGACCGTCAGGCGCTCGAGGCGATGCTCTCGCTCTGAGCGGACGCGCGAGTCAGCCAGTCGGCGACGCCGCGGGCGGCCACCCGGCCGGCTCGGTTGGCGCCGATGGTGCTCGCGGAGGGCCCGTAGCCGACCAGCTGCACCCGTCGGTCCGCGACCGCGGTGGTGCCGTCGAGCTGGATGCCGCCGTGCGGAGAGCGGAGGCGCAGCGGGGCGAGGTGCGCGACGGCCGGCCGGAAGCCGGTCGCCCAGAGGATCACGTCTGCCGGCCAGAGCGTCCCGTCCGCCCGGCGTACGCCGGGCGGCTCGATGCGGGTGAACATGGGCTCGCGCGCGTAGGCCCCGAGCCGCGCGGCCTCCTGCTCCTGCTCGCGCAGGGCGAGGCCGGTCACGCTCACCACGCTCGCCGGCGGGAGCCCCCGGCGGACCCGCTCCTCGACC
>JAEZKN010000283.1 GCA_023415395.1 Actinomycetes bacterium | reverse complement strand
CGTACCGCTCGCCGGACGCCGTGCGGACCGCGCGGGCGCGCTTGCCCGCGACCTCGATCGCCACGACCTCCTGCCCGGTGAGCACCCCGACGCCGCCGGCGTGGAGTCGTCGGCCCAGGGCCTGGGCGAGCTCGCCGGCGCCTCCCCGCGGGACGGGGAAGCCGACCGTCTGGCCGAGCATCGACATCAGCACGCCCATGAGGGCGGAGCCGGGTGCGTCGAGGGGGATGTCGGCGTGCCCGGCGTTGCCGCACAGCAGCAGCTGCGGGCCGGCGCCACCGAAGCGGTGCCGGGCCAGCTCGGCGATCGGGGTCAGCATCTCGCGCACGAAGCCGATCCCGCCGACCGAGCGCAGTCGCACGGCGGCGCCCAGGCCGTGCCGGACGGGCGGGAACGGCGTCAGCAGGGCGCCGATGATGGACGGGCCGATCCGGTCCCAGTCCGCGCACAGGCTCAGCCAGGCCTCCCCGTCGCCGGGGTGCTGCTGGTCCATGATCGCCGCGGTGACCTCGCGGTCGCGGTGGATCACCGCCCACCGGTCTGAGTCGGGCATGAGGTGGCCGAGGACCGCGGGCGCGTGCACCCACTCCAGGCCGTGCCGCTCGAGCTCGAAGCCCTGGATCGTCGCGGAGGCGGCGGCGAGGGGGTAGAACGCGCTGAAGGTGTCGTGCACGAAGTCGGGGTGCAGCTCACGGTCGCTGGCCACGGCGCCGCCGATCTCCGGCTGCGCCTCGAGGACGAGCACCGACCAGCCGGCGTCCATGAGGTGGTTGGCCGCGACCAGGCCGTTGGGCCCGGCACCGACGACCACGGCGTCGTACGTCGTCATCGCAGCACGTTGCCCGGTGTCGGCGGGACGGGGCGGTCGTGGTCGACGGTCAACCGCTGGGCCAGCGGCCCCACCAGGCGGTCGTAGACCTTCGGCAGGAACGTGAACCCGAAGCGGACCACGTCGTTGGTGACGTTGAGCTGGGCCGGCAGGAACGGCCAGCGCACGCGCGCGAGGACCTGGCGGGCCAGCCGCTCCGCCGAGGCGTAGGGCGGGGGTGGCTGGCCCTGGAAGCCCAGGTAGTTGGCGGCGTTGGGGTAGATCGGGGTGTCGACGCCGCCGGGGGCGACGTAGCCGATGTGCAGGCCGGGCACGTCGCGGTTCTCCAGCCGCAGCTGGAGCGCGAGGGCGCGCACGCCCCACTTGCTGACGACGTACGGCGTCATGGTCGGGACCGTGACGTGACCGAGGACCGAGCCCACGAGGAGGAGTGTCCCAGCCTCCTGGCAACGGAGCACGGGAACGACGTGCCGGGCGACGTTGGCCGAGCCCAGGAGGTTGGTGCGCAGGACGCCGTCGAAGACCTCGACCGGCACGTCCTCGACACGGCCGTAGGAGACGACGCCGGCGTTGGAGATCACTATGTCGAGGCGGCCGAACCGCTCGAGGGTGGCATCGACGAGGGCGGCGACCTCGTCGTCGGAGCCGACGTCGGTGGGCACGACCAGGGTCTCGCCCGGGCACTCCTCGGCGACGGACTCGAGCGCGGCCTTGTCCCGGGCGGCGAGCACGACGGCGGCGCCGCGGCGCGACGCCTCGATCGCGGTGGCGCGGCCGATGCCGCTCGACGCGCCGGTGACGACGACGATCGTGCGCGGACCATCGGTCCGGCTGGGCATCCTCAGCCCTTCTTCGCCGCCGCCTTGCCGCCCTTGCGGCCGGCCTCCTTCTTCTGCGCGGTGGTGCCGCCCTGCTTGCTGGACCCGCCCTTGCCGCTCTGCTCGCCGCCGTGCTTGGAGGAGTCCTTCGCGTTGGCGATCCGTGCCGCGCGCTCCTTGGACATCCCCTTGTCCTTGAGGGCTTCGTACTGCTTCTCGTTCTTCACGTTCGAGGACTTGGAAGGCATGCCGATGGGTACCCCCAGGGCGATCCGTCATGCAGACCATCGAAGGACTGGAGACCCGCGCACAGGGCCACGCCGCGATCTGGACGAAGCGAGGCTTCCTGACGCTGCTGGCCGTCTTCGTGCTCGCCGGTGTGGCCGGCCTCCTCGGCGTCCGCACCACGACGGCGAGCGACCGCGCCGACGGCTGGGAGCTCCAGCTCCGGCACGCGGCGGTCGCGCGTTCGGGCCTCGACGTCCCGTGGGAGGTGACCGTCCACCGCGAGGGCGGCTTCGGCAAGGACGTCGTGCTCGCGGTGACCGGGGACTACTTCGACATCTTCGAGACCCAGGGCTTCACGCCGGAGCCGAGCGAGGCCACCCGGGACGCCGACACGCTGCTGCTCACCTTCACCGCGCCGCCGGGCGACACCTTCGTCGTCGCCTACGACGCCTACATCCAGCCGGCCGCGCAGCAGGGTGCCGAGGGCACGCTCGCCGTCCTCGACGGCGGCGAGCGCGTCGCCTCGGTCGACTTCAGCACGACGGTGCTGCCGTGAGGCTGCCGTGAGGCTTGCCGTGAGGAGGAGGCTGCCGTGGAGATCGTGATCCGCGCTCTGGTCATCTTCGTGTTCCTGTGGCTGGTCACGCGCGCGGTCGGCCGGTCCACGCTCGGGGAGCTCAGCACCTTCGAGCTGCTGCTCTACGTGACGATGGGCGACCTCGTGCAGCAGGCCGTCACCCAGCAGGACTACTCGGTCACCGGGGCGATGCTCGCCGTGGGCACGTTCGCCCTGCTGACCGTGCTGCTGTCGTGGAGCCAGTGGCGCTTCCCCCGGCTGCGGCCAGCGCTCACCGGGCGGCCGGTCGTCGTCTTCTCCGACGGGGCGCCGCACGAGGACGGCATGAGGCGCGAGCGGCTCTCGATGGCCGACCTCCTCGTCGCGGCCCGGCAGCAGGGCATCCGCAGCACGTCCCAGATCGAGTACGCCGTGCTCGAGGCCGACGGCCGGATCTCGTTCTTCACCTACGACTCGGGCGGGTCGGGGGAGTCCGGGCAGGAAGGGGCTCCGAGCAAGCCCGCTGCCGGCTAGTCCGGCTGGGCGCCCAGCGGCACGATCACGTCGCGGGCGAACCGCTCGAGTCCGTCGATCTTCTGCTCCAGCGTGCAGTCCAGTCCGTGGTGGTAGGCCCACGGCATCGTCCAGCAGTCGGTCACGCCCCCGGCCTCGGCGCGCGCGAAGTGCTCGGGCAGGAAGGCGTCCGTGAGCGCGGTGATCACCGAGAAGTCGCCCTCGGCACCGATCTCGCGGCGTACCTCCGCGAGCCGGGCGGCGTGCCCGATCGCGTCGTCGGTCGAGTAGAGGTCGCCGACCCAGCCGTCGTGCCGGGCGGCCCGGCGGACGGCGACCTCGGACAGGCCCCCGACGAGGACCGGGACGCGCTCGGTGGGCGTGGGCTCCATGACCAGGCGGGGCGCGGTGTAGAACTCGCCCGCGAACTCCGTCCACCCCGGCTTCCACAGCTCGGCCATCAGCGCGAGCGCCTCGTCGGTGCGCCGGCCGCGGGTGTGGAAGTCCTCGCCGAGCAGGTCGAACTCCTCGCGGCACCAGCCGATCCCGACGCCCAGGCTCACCCGGTTGCCCGAGAGGACGGCCGCGGTGCCCACGCTCTTCGCGACCTGGAAGGGGCTGCGGATCGCGGGCACGTAGACCGAGGTGAAGAACCGCAGCCGGGTCGTCACCGCGGCCAGCGCGCCGATGAGCACCCAGGGGTCGGGCCAGGGTGCGTCGTGGTCCCACCGGCGGCCGCCGTCGGCGGTGTAGGGGTACGGCGTCGCCAGCTCCTCGAGGTCGACCACGTGGTCCGGCACGGCCATCGCGTGGTAGCCGAGCGCGTCGGCCGCGCGGGCCAGGGCCGGCAGCTCGTCGACGGGCTGGAAGGCGGTGCTGATCGAGAAGCGCACGGCGGCAGCCTAGCCCGGAACTAGAACGCGTTCTCGTCAAAGTTCACCGGAAAGGGTGAGTTACCGATTCCCCCGGGGGGTACTGGACGGACGGCGGCGGGATTCCGGCACTCACGCAGGGCCGGGCCCGCCGCCCGAGTCGTCCTCGGAGTCACCTCCGGGCGGTCGCTAGGACTTCGCGGGGTACCCCGCGTCCTTGAGCAGCCGGGCCAGGTGGGCGGCGTTCCGCGCGGCCGTCGACGTCGTCGTCGCCGTCACCTCTGGCGTCTCGTCCAGGTCCTGGTAGTCGGTGCCGTGCATCGCCTCGCCGACCCAGTAGGTCGCCGCGTTCGCGGCGATGCTGAAGCCGGTGTCGTTGAGGGCCTGGAGCACCTCGGCGGTCACGTGGTGCGCCCCGTCCTCGTTGCCGACCACGGCGACGAGCCCGACCTTGCCCTCGGTCAGCAGCCGCCCCTGGTCGTCGGTCTCGCTGATCTCGGCGTCGAGCCGCTCCAGCACCAGCTTGCACACCGAGGACTGCTGGCCCAGCCAGATCGGGGTCGCGATCACGACGATGTCGCTGCCCAGCAGCTTGCGCCGGATCTCGGGCCAGGCGTCGCCACCGCCCTCGTCGGTGCTCACGCCGAACTTGACGTCGTGGTCGACGACCCGCACCACCTCGCCGGTCGCGCCCTCCTCCTCGAGCGCCTCGAGGACCTGGCGGCCGAGCAGCTCCGAGCTCGAGGACGCAGGGGAGGGCTTGAGGGAGCAGACGAGGACGAGCGCGTGGAGTGGGATGTCGGTCATGCAGGTTCGTTCCCCGGGTACCGCCCGACCATGTCCGAGCCGCGTCCCGGGGCGCAGGAGTGGGTGCCCGACCGTCTCAGCCTGCGTGCCCTCCGCGAGGCCGTGCAGGCGTGTCGTGGCTGCGAGCTCCACCGGGACGCGACCCAGGCCGTGATGGGGAAGGGTCGGCGCAACGCCTCGGTGATGGTCCTGGGCGAGCAGCCCGGCGACCAGGAGGACCGGCAGGGCGCGCCGTTCGTCGGACCCGCGGGGAGGGTCCTCGACGAGGCCCTCGCGGACGCGGGGATCGGGCCGGAGGAGGTCTTCCGCACCAACGTGGTCAAGCACTTCCGCTGGTCGGGCACGCGCGGCAAGCAGCGGTTGCACCGGTCGCCGACCCGAGCCCACGTCGCGGCGTGCGCGCCCTGGCTGGCGGCCGAGCTGGAGCTCGTGCGGCCGAGCGGGGTCGTGCTGCTGGGCGGGACCGCGGGACAGGCGGTCTACGGCCCTGCGTTCCGCGTGGGCGAGGCGCGCGGCGGCGTGCGGGACTGGCCGGGGGACTTCCCGGTCCGTCGTGCGCCGCGGTGGGTGCTGCCCACCACGCCCCCCTCGGCGGTGCTGCGCGCCGCCGACCGCAGGGCGGCGTACGAGGAGCTCGGCGCCGACCTGCGGGTCGCGGCGCAGCAGCTGCGGGCTACGTGAGCGCTACCTGAAGATGCTGTAGCCGCCCGGCCCCACGGCGAAGCCGACGATGATCAGCACGATGCCCCAGAGCCACGCGCCCTTGAACAGCTGGACGATGCCGGCGATCACGAGGATGACGGCGATGATCCACAGCAGGAATGCCATGCGGGGGTTCCTCCCTCTCGGTGTCGGGAGAGAGGTGCCCGTTCACCTCTCGGGGTAGTCCTCGACGATGTGCATCGCGGCCTCCTCGGCCGAGGCGGCCGCGCCGTCGATGCCGACGTCATCTCCGACGAGGTCCTTCTCGGTGTCCTCGCCCAGCCCCTGGTCGGGGTCGACCAGGCGCCCGGCCCGGCGGTCGCCGACCTCGCCGTCCTCGAGGAAGTCGTCGTCGACCTCGGCGTACGGGTCGGGGTCAGGCTCCTCCTGGCCGATCCGCTGGTCGATCGTCTCGCGGTGCTCCTCCTCCCAGGGAGTGTTGCCGTAGCCCTGGCCGGCCGAGTACTTCTCGGGCGGCGAGTAGCCGCGGTCCAGCTCGTCCTCGACGTCGTCCTCCGGGAGGCCTTCGATGTTCGAGGGCTGGTCCTCGTCGTCGACGCTGTAGTCGCCGTAGATCTCCTGGTCGCCGTCTGCGTGGCTCATGTCTTCACGCTACTAGGGCGGGGGCTGCCGTCCGAGGGCCCTCAGCCCCTTGCGCCACCTGCCTTCGGCCCGCAACGGTAGCGACATGGACGCCGACTTCACGACGCTCGACCGTTGGTGGCGCGCTGCCAACTACCTCTCCGTGGGGCAGATCTACCTGATGGGCAACCCGCTGCTGCGCGAGCCCCTCCGTGCGGAGCACGTGAAGCCGCGGTTGCTCGGGCACTGGGGCACCACGCCGGGCCTGAACTTCATCTACGCCCACCTCAACCGCGCGATCATGCAGCGCGAGCAGGAGATGATCTTCATCACCGGCCCCGGCCACGGCGGGCCTGGGGTGGTGGCCGCGTCGTACCTCGAGGGCACCTACTCCGAGATCTACCCCAACGTCAGCCTCGACGAGCGCGGGCTGCAGCGGCTCTTCACGCAGTTCTCCTTCCCCGGCGGCATCCCCAGCCACGCGGCGCCGGAGACGCCGGGATCGATCCACGAGGGCGGCGAGCTCGGCTACGCCCTCTCGCACGCGTACGGCGCCGCCTTCGACAACCCCGACCTGGTGGTCGCAGCCGTGGTCGGGGACGGCGAGGCCGAGACCGGCCCGCTGGCCACCAGCTGGCACGGCACGAAGTTCGTCGACCCGCGCCGCGACGGAGCGGTGCTCCCGATCCTGCACCTCAACGGCTACAAGATCGCCAACCCGACGGTGCTCGCTCGCATCCCCGAGGACGAGCTGACCGCGCTGATGCGCGGCTACGGCCACACGCCGTACCTCGTCTCCGGCTCGGACCCGGCGCAGATGCACGCCGACTTCTCGGGCGCGCTGGCGGAGGCGCTCGACGAGATCGCCGACATCCAGGGCGAGGCACGCGCCGCGTCCGCGCCGGTGCCGCGACGGCCCTGGCCGATGATCGTGCTCCGCTCGCCCAAGGGCTGGACCGGGCCCAAGGAGGTCGACGGCCTCAAGGTCGAGGACTACTGGCGCTCCCACCAGGTGCCCTTCTCGAACGCGCGGACCGACAAGGCGCACCGCGAGGTGCTCGAGGAGTGGATGCGCAGCTACGGACCCGAGGACCTCTTCGACGAGGCGGGCGCCCCGGCCGCGGACATCGCCGCGCTCCACCCCGACGGGGTGCTGCGGATGAGCGCCTCGCCCCACACGAACGGCGGCGTGCTGCTGCGCGACCTGCGGATGCCGGACTTCCGCGACTACGCGGTCGCCGTCGACAAGCCCGGCACGGGCTCGGCCGAGGCGACGCGGGTGCTCGGGCAGTTCCTGCGCGACGTGATGGCCGAGAACATGCACACCTTCCGGCTGTTCTCGCCCGACGAGAACTCCTCCAACCGGCTCGGCGACGTCATGGAGGTCACCGACCGCACGTGGAACGCCGAGATCCGCGACTACGACGACCACCTCGCACCCGACGGCCGGATCATGGAGATCCTGTCCGAGCACACCTGCCAGGGCTGGCTCGAGGGCTACCTGCTGACCGGTCGCCACGGCTTCTTCTCCTGCTACGAGGCGTTCATCCACCTCGTCGACTCGATGTTCAACCAGCACGCCAAGTGGCTGGAGTCGACCCGCAAGATCGACTGGCGCCGCCCGGTCGCGTCGCTCAACTACCTGCTCACCTCGCACGTGTGGCGCCAGGACCACAACGGGTTCTCCCACCAGGACCCGTGCTTTATCGACCACGTCGTGAACAAGAAGGCGACCGTCGTCCGCGTCTACCTGCCGCCGGACGCCAACACGCTGCTGTCGGTCGGCGACCACTGCCTGCGCAGCAAGCACTACGTGAACGTCATCGTCGCCGGCAAGCAGCCGGCCCGGCAGTTCCTGTCGATGGACGACGCGATCGTCCACTGCACCAAGGGCATCGGCATCTGGGACTGGGCCTCCAACGACTCCGACACCGAGAGCGGCGAGCCGGACGTGGTGATGGCCTGCGCCGGCGACGTGCCCACGATGGAGACGCTCGCGGCGGTGCAGCTGCTCCGCGAGGAGCTGCCCGACCTGAAGGTCCGGGTGGTCAACGTCGTCGACCTGATGCGCCTCCAGCCGGCCGAGGAGCACTCCCACGGGCTCACCGACGCCGACTTCGACGCGCTGTTCACCCGCGACAAGCCGGTCATCTTCGCCTACCACGGCTACCCGTGGCTGATCCACCGCCTGACCTACCGCCGCACCAACCACGAGAACATCCACGTGCGCGGCTACAAGGAGGAGGGCACCACGACGACGCCGTTCGACATGACCGTGCTCAACGAGATCGACCGGTTCCACCTGGCGATGGACGTCATCGACCGGGTGCCCCGGCTGCACGCCACCTCCGGCGCCGCGCGCGAGCGGTTCAAGGACGCGTTGATCCGGCACCGGCAGTACGTCCGGACCTACGGCGAGGACCTGCCGGAGATCCGCGACTGGGAGTGGACGGGCGTCTGAGGTGCGGGTCCTGGTCGTCAACCCGGGGTCGAGCAGCCTGAAGACCTCGGTGGTCGAGGGCGGCCGTGCGCAGGAGGACGACGGTGGGCCGTACGACGCGGCGGCGGTCCGGTTCGTGCACGGGGGTCCGGACTTCGCCGCCCCCGTGCGGGTCGACGAGGCGGTGCTGGGGGCGCTGGAGCCCGTCTCCGACCTCGCCCCGCTGCACAACCCCAAGGCGCTCGACGCCGCCCGCGAGCTCGTCGAGCGGCACCCGGACCTGCCGGTGGTGGCGTGCTTCGACACGACCTTCCACGCCACGATCCCGGCGGCCGCGTCGACCTACGCGCTGCCGCGGGAGTGGAACGAGCGGTGGCGGCTGCGCCGCTACGGCTTCCACGGGCTCTCCCACGGGGGCGCCGTCCGGCGGGCCGCGGAGCTGGTCGGTCGCCCGGTCGCGGACCTGCGGATGGTGACCTGCCACCTCGGGGGCGGGGCGTCGCTGTGCGCGGTGCGCGGGGGCCGGTCGGTCGACACCACGATGGGCTACACGCCGTTGGAGGGACTGGTGATGCAGACCCGCAGCGGCTCGGTCGACCCCGGGCTGATGCTGCACCTGCTGCGGCGCGAGGGCGTCTCCGCCGACGAGCTCTACGACGTCCTCGACCGCGAGTCCGGGCTCAAGGGGCTCTCGGGCACCTCCGGTGACTTCCGCGAGGTCGAGGAGGCG
>JAEZKN010000023.1 GCA_023415395.1 Actinomycetes bacterium | reverse complement strand
CGGGTCGGCGCCGGAGACGGCGGTGGCCACGATGCGGGCCCGCGGGGTCAGGCCGAGCTGGCTGCCGATCTCCTCGGAGCCGATGGCCACGAGCGCGGCGCCGTCGACGATGCCCGAGCTGTTGCCGGCGTGGTGGACGTGGTCGATCTTCTCCACCCAGTGGTACTTCTCGAGCGCGACGTCGTCGAAGCCCGCCTGCGCACCGATGTCGGCGAAGCTGGGCTTGAGGCCGGACAGGCCCTCGGGCGAGGTGTCGGGGCGGATGGTCTCGTCGTGGTCGAGGATCGTGAGGCCGTTGATGTCCTTGACCGGGACGACGGAGCCGGCGAAGTAGCCGTTGGCCCAGGCCTTGGCCGCGCGGTGGTGGGACTCCGCGGCGTACGCGTCGACGTCGGCGCGGTTCCAGCCCTCGAGCGTGGCGATGAGGTCGGCGCCGATGCCCTGCGGCACGAATCCGGTCTGGAGCGCGGTGGCCGGGTCGCTGGCCCAGGCGCCGCCGTCGGAGCCCATCGGCACGCGGCTCATCGATTCCACGCCGCCGGCGAGGATCAGGTCCTCGAAGCCGCCGCGGACGCGGGACGCCGCCTGGTTGACCGCCTCGAGGCCGGAGGCGCAGAAGCGGTTGAGCTGCACGCCGGCCACCGTCTCGGGGTAGCCGGCCTTGAGCGCGGCGGTCTTGGCGATGTCGCCGCCCTGCTCGCCGATCGGGGACACGACGCCGAGGACGACGTCGTCGACGCGCTCGGGGTCCAGGGAGGGGTTGCGCTCCTTGATCTCGTCGAGCAGCCCGACGATGAGGTCGACCGGCTTCACCTCGTGGAGGGAGCCGACCTTCTTGCCCTTGCCCCGTGGTGTCCGGATGTGGTCGTACACGAATGCCTCAGCCATGGACCGATTGTGACACTATTACTGTCACCGTCAAGGAGACGGGTGATGTGGCGCAGGTCACGGGAGGTGCGATGGACGAGCTGCTGACGCTGGACGAGCTGACGACGCGCGTCGGCATGAGCGTGCGCAACATCCGCTTCTACACGACCAAGGGGCTGGTGCCGCCGCCGCTGCGCCGCGGCCGGTCCGGCTACTACACCGACTCCCACGTCGCCCGGCTCGAGCTGGTCCGCGAGCTCCAGAACCACGGCTTCACGCTGACCGCGATCGAGCGCTACGTCGCCGACATCCCCGACGACGCCTCGCCCGAGGACATCGCGCTGCGGCGCACGATGCTCGCCCCGTGGCAGGCCGACCTCCCGGTGGCGATGTCGCGCACCGAGCTGGCCCGCCGCGCCGGGCGGGACCTCTCCGACGAGGACATCGACACGCTGGTCGCGCTCGGCGTCGTCCGCCGCCGGCAGCACCAGCTGGCGGTCGCGGTCTCCCAGCTCCCCAACGGCATGCGGCTGCTCGACCTCGGCTTCCCGGCGGAGGTCGCCGAGGCGGCCCGGCAGGTCTTCCTCTCCCACGGGCGCGAGATGGCCGACGAGCTGGAGGCCGTCATCCGCACCCGCCTCGCGCCGGCGTACGACGACGGCATGGACGACGCCCGCCTGCGCGAGGTGCTGGAGCGGCTCAAGCCGCTCTCCGTGGGCGGCCTGGTGACGGCCTACGAGACCAGCGTGGCGAAGGCCGCCCGCCGCTGACGCACAGGTGAACCCGGCCACGGGTGGGTACGCCCCTACCGTGAGCCAGACCGTCCTCGTCACCGGCGCCACCGGCTTCATCGGCCGCCGCCTCGTCCCGGCCCTCCTCGAGGAGGGCCACACCGTCCGCGCGATGACGCGCCACCCGGAGTCCTACGACGGCCCGGGCGACCCGGTCGCGGGCGACGTGTCCGACCCGGGGACGCTGGCCGAGCCGCTCCTCGGCGTCGACGTCGCGGTCTACCTCGTGCACTCGCTCGACGACCAGGACTTCGAGCGCAAGGACGCCGAGGCGGCGCGGGCCTTCGGCCTCGCGGCCGCGGCCAGCGGGGTCCAGCAGATCGTCTACCTCGGCGGGCTGGGCAAGGACGGCGAGGACCTGTCTCCCCACCTGCGCTCGCGGCGCGAGGTGGAGCGCCTGCTGGGCGGGTCGGGCGTGCCCGTGACGGTGCTGCGTGCCGCCATCGTGGTCGGGGCCGGCGGCATCTCGTGGGAGCTGACCCGCCAGCTGGTGAAGAACCTGCCCGCGATGGTCGTGCCCAAGTGGGCCGAGACGCGCACCCAGCCGATCGCGGTCGCCGACGTCGTGCGCTACCTCGTCGGCGTCATCGGGGTGGAGGAGGCGAGGGGCCAGGTCTACGAGATCGGCGGGCCCGACCAGCTCAGCTACGTCGAGATGCTCCAGCAGGCGGCCGAGGTCATGCACGGGCGGCGGATCCCGCTCACGACCGTGCCGGTGCTGACGCCCGGGCTGTCCTCGCACTGGATCTCGTTCGTCACCGACGTCGACACGACCACGGCGAGCAACCTGATCGAGTCGATGGGCACCGAGGTGATCGTGACCGACTTCTCGGTCCGCGACCTCGTGCCGGGCGAGCCGATGACCTACCTCGACGCCGTGCGGGCCGCGCTAGAAGAGGGCCGGCAGCGCTAGCAGCATGGTGAGCGACCAGGCGCAGTGCGTGAGGATCGGCGCCAGCACGCCGCCCGAGGCGCGTCGCTCAAGCCCCACCACCACGCCGAGCAGGATCGCGGCGAAGGCGAGCATGACGTTGCCGGTGGCCAGCGTCGCGACGAAGTAGGCCGCGGTCGTCCACGCGACCGGGTGGCTCGGGATGGCGGCGTACGCCGCGCCGCGGAAGAAGAGCTCCTCGGCGACGCCGTTGACCGCGGTGATGACGACCAGCAGGGGCAGCGAGCCCTGGTCGGCGTGGTCGAGCACGTGCCGCACCTGGCCCTCGAGCCACGGCACCTGCCGCACGAGGAGGGCGCCCACGACGAAGACCGCGGCGAGTCCGAGGCCGAGCAGGACCGGCCCCACGACGGGTCGGCGCAGCTCGTCGCGGACGGCGGTGCGGCCCAGGTGGAGGGGGCCGGAGGCGAACGCGCCGACGGTCCAGACGGCGGCGAGACCGAGCGTGGCCGGGTAGAACCACTCACTCCCCGGCTCGATGCGCAGGGAGAGCCCCAGGACGACGCCGCCGACCAGGACGAACGCCGCCGTGACCAGCTGCCGCCGCCGTAGATCCGCAGGCTGCTGCCGGTGGTCGCGCGGGACCATGTCCTACAGCGCGCGGCGCACCCAGTCCACAGACCCACCCCCTTCCGTGGTGGGGTCTCCCCCGAACGGGGGTGGGTCACACCTTCCGGACGACTACTTGGTCAGCCCGTCCTTGACGTCCTTGGCGGCGTCCTTGACGTGCTCGCCGGCGTTCTTCACCTTGCCGGAGGCCTGGTCCTTCTTGCCCTCCGCCTGGAGGTCACGGTCGCCGGTCGCGTCACCGACCGACTCCTTGCCGTGCCCCTTGAGCTCCTCGACCTTGTTCTCTGCCTTGTCCTTGAGTCCCATGACCGTTCAGTGACCGGTCGGGACCAGGACGAAACCTCGGTCGGGGGCTCAGCGGCGGCCGGAGCTGAAGCTCGCGGCGCTGTGCCGGGACCAGTCTCTTATACACATCACAGAGCCC
>JAEZKN010000218.1 GCA_023415395.1 Actinomycetes bacterium | reverse complement strand
TCCCCCGACCCCCGCTACCTCTCGCCCCCCGGCACCCACAGCACGTCACCCTGAGCGCGGTTGGCGTGGCGGGCGAGGATGAACAGCAGGTCGGAGAGCCGGTTGAGGTAGGTGATGGCGAGGGCGTTCATGGTCTCGCCGTGCTCGTCGTACGCCGCCCAGGCCGACCGCTCGGCGCGCCGGACGACGGTGCGGGCGACGTGCAGCTGGGCCGCGCCGGGGGTGCCGCCGTTGAGGATGAAGGACCGCAGGGCGGGGAGCTCCTCGTTGTACCGGTCGCACCAGCCCTCGAGCCGGTCGACGTAGGCCTGCTCGATGCGCAGCGGGGGGTACTCCGGGTCGGGCACCACCGGCGTGCAGAAGTCGGCGCCGACGTCGAAGAGGTCGTTCTGCACCGTCGTCAGCACCCCGACGACGTCCTCGCTGAGCCCGCCGGTCGCGAGCGCCACCCCGATCTGGGCGTTGGCCTCGTCCACGTCGGCGTACGCGGCGAGCCGCAGGTCGGTCTTGCGGGTCAGGCTCATGTCGCCGAGTCGGGTCTCCCCGCCGTCGCCGGTGCGGGTGTAGATGCGGGTGAGGTTGACCATGACCGGAGCGTAACCGGCCCGTGCCGCGGCCCTCCGGACGGGACACGACGGGATATTTCGCGCCGCCAGGCAACCATCTGGTTGTGTCCCGCGTCATAGTTGATGTAAGCGGCCACCGCCGGTGGGAGCTACCGGGACATCTCGGGTCCCGGGGGAACGGGGCGAAGTCATGGAGATCATCACCGACGGACCGACCATCCACCTCAGCGGGGACTTCGACGTGCGGAGCACGTGGGAGGTCCGCACTGCGATCTACGAGCTCCTCGACGGACACGACGCCGACGTCGTCGTCGACCTGACCGACGTGTCCACCATCGACATGACCGCGCTCAAGGTGCTCGCGGTCGCCACCCGCCAGGCCACCCGCGAGGGGCACCACCTCACGCTGCGCGGCTGCGGGCCGGCGGTGCGCCGGATGCTGCACCTGTCCCGGCTGCACCGCATGGTCGAGGTGGAGGGGGGCGCGGCCAGCGCCTGAGCCGGCGTGGTGGCCAGCGCCGCACGGCCGCATGTCGGATAGCCCACACGCGGTTACCTACGGGTAGATCCGGCTCTACCCTCGGTCCCATGACGGAGAAGGACCGCCCCTGGGTGATGCGCACGTACGCCGGCCACTCCACCGCCGCCGCGTCCAACGCGCTCTACCGGACCAACCTCGCCAAGGGCCAGACCGGGCTCTCGGTCGCCTTCGACCTCCCCACGCAGACCGGCTACGACCCGGACTCGCCGCTCGCGCGCGGCGAGGTGGGCAAGGTCGGCGTCCCCGTGCCGCACCTGGGTGAGATGCGGCGCCTCTTCGAGGACATCCCGCTGGTCGAGATGAACACCTCGATGACGATCAACGCCGTCGCGATGTGGATGCTCGCGATGTACCAGGTCGTCGCGGAGGAGCAGAACCCCGACCTGGCGCCGGAGGAGGTCGCCGCCCAGCTGGCCGGCACCACCCAGAACGACATCATCAAGGAGTACCTCTCGCGCGGGACCTACGCGTTCCCGCCGGAGGCCTCGATGCGGCTCATCGCCGACATGATCGCCTACACGGTCCACCAGATCCCGAAGTGGAACCCGATCAACATCTGCAGCTACCACCTGCAGGAGGCCGGCGCGACGCCGACGCAGGAGCTGGCCTACGCGCTGTGCACCGCGATCGCGGTGCTCGACCAGGTCAAGAGCTCCGGTCAGGTCGACGAGGCCGACTTCGGGCGGGTCGTCGGCCGGATCTCCTTCTTCGTCAACGCCGGCGTCCGCTTCATCGAGGAGACCTGCAAGATGCGGGCCTTCGGCCAGTTGTGGGACGAGATCACCCGCGAGCGCTACGGCGTCGAGGACCCCAAGATGCGGCGGTTCCGCTACGGCGTGCAGGTCAACTCGCTCGGCCTCACCGAGGCCCAGCCGGAGAACAACGTCCAGCGCATCGTGCTGGAGATGCTCGGCGTGACCCTGTCCAAGAACGCCCGCGCCCGCGCGCTGCAGCTGCCGGCGTGGAACGAGGCGCTCGGCCTCCCGCGTCCGTGGGACCAGCAGTGGTCGCTGCGGCTCCAGCAGGTGCTGGCCTTCGAGTCCGACCTGCTCGAGTACGACGACATCTTCGACGGCTCGCACGTCATCGAGGCCAAGGTCGCCGAGCTCGTCGAGGGCGCCAAGGCCGAGATCGACCGGGTCCAGGCCATGGGTGGGGCGATCGCCGCGGTCGAGTACATGAAGTCCGAGCTGGTCTCCTCCCACGCGGCCCGCCGCGCGCGGATCGAGTCCGGCGAGGAGGTCATCGTCGGCGTCAACAAGTTCGAGACGACCGAGCCCTCGCCGCTGACCGCCGACCTCGACGGCGCGATCATGGTCGCCGACCCCGAGGCCGAGCGCAGCGCGCGCACGAGCGTGGAGGAGTGGAAGGCGCAGCGTGACGACGCCGAGGTCGCCGAGGCCCTGGCCGCGCTCGCCGCCGCGGCCAAGACCGACGCCAACCTGATGGGCCCGACCCTGGTCGCCGCCCGTGCCGGCGCGACCACGGGGGAGTGGGCCGCGACGCTGCGCGAGGTGTTCGGCGAGTACCGCGGCCCGACGGGCGTCTCGGGCGCCGTCGTCGCCGAGGCCGGTGCCGAGCTGACCGCCGTGCGCGAGCGGGTGAAGCAGACCGGCGAGCAGCTGGGTGGACGCCTGCGCCTGCTCGTCGGCAAGCCGGGTCTCGACGGGCACTCCAACGGCGCCGAGCAGGTCGCCGTACGCGCTCGCGACGCCGGGTTCGAGGTCGTCTACCAGGGCATCCGGCTCACCCCGGAGCAGATCGTCGCGGCCGCGGTCGCCGAGGACGTGCACTGCATCGGCCTCTCGATCCTCTCCGGCTCGCACATGGAGCTGGTCCCCGACGTCCTCGACGGGCTGAGGGAGGCCGGCCTCGAGGACGTGCCCGTGATCGTCGGGGGGATCATCCCCGACTCCGACGGGCGCCGGCTGCGCGAGCTGGGGGTGGCCGCGGTCTACACGCCCAAGGACTTCGGGCTGACCGCGATCATGGACGGCATCGTCGACGTGATCCGGGCCGCTCACGGTCTGGACAAAGGTTAGGCTGCCCTAACCGCCTCTGCTAGTCTCCCGCTCGTGGCCAAGAAGTCCTCGGGCGCCAAGAGCGGCAAGGCGAAGCTCCCCAAGACCAAGTGCTGCGTCAGCAAGTCGAAGTGCGGGCGCTGCCCGTTGCGCATGCTCAAGGACGGCACCCTGCCGGAGGGGTATACGGTCAAGAAGCGCGAGCTCGTCCGCCTGGACGGCAAGAAGGTCACCAAGAAGAAGCTCGCCAAGGCCGCCTGACCTGGCGCCGCCCCTGACCGCCGACCCAGACCCGTACGCAGCACGAGGAGCCCCCCGTTGGTCGCAGCCCGCTTCGCTGAGCAGCTCAACGTCCAGATCGGCAACGAGCTCGCGGCGCACAACCAGTACCTCGCCTGCGCGGTGTACTTCGACGCCGAGACGATGCCCCAGATGGCCGCGTTCTTCTACGCCCAGGCCCTCGAGGAGCGCGCGCACGCGGCGATGATGATCCAGTACCTCCTCGACACCGACAGCGACGTCGTCATCCCGGCCGTGCCCGCTCCCGTGAACGCCTTCGAGGACGTGGTCGCACCGGTCGCGCTGGCCCTGGAGCAGGAGAAGCGGGTCACCGAGCAGATCAACGGGCTGCTGCGGATCGCCCGCGAGGAGAGCGACTTCGCCTCCGAGCAGTTCATGCAGTGGTTCATCAAGGAGCAGGTCGAGGAGGTCGCCACGATGAGCGACCTGCTCGCCGTGACCACGCGCAACCGCGACGACATCGCGGACATCGAGGAGTACGTCGCGCGCGAGCAGGGCGGCGAGGGCGCCGACCCGACCGCCCCGCGCCAGGCCGGGGTCTGACGCCCCCTCCCTCAGTCCAGCCAGCGCAGGACGGCGGCACGCACCTTGCTCGCCGAGCGCTCCAGCGGCAGGGCGCTGCCGGTGCCCCTGAAGACCTTCATGGTGGTCCGCGTCGGGTACGCGTCGGCCTGCCGCGCCCGGGCGCCGGGGCGGATCAGCCGGTCCTGGGCGCCGTAGAGCAACAGCACCGGGGCGTCGACCCGGCTCGCGCCGAAGCCCGATCCGACGGCCAGGCCGGCGAGGCTGGCCACGTCGCCGCACGGGTCGTCGCTCTTGCGCTGCGCCGCGGCGCGCTGCACCGCGGCCGGAGCCGTGCGGAAGAGCAGGTGGCGGAAGTCGGACCTGGTGGCGGCGAACGGCGCGAAGTCCGTGCTCAGGCACGCGCGACCCTGGCGGGCGGCGTGCCGGGCGGCGAGCGCGGTCGCGCCGGCGTCGGTCCACGACATCAGCACCAGGCCGGCGACGTCGTCGAACTCGGCCGCCTCGAGCTGCGCGATCGCCGCGCCCACGCCGTGGCCGTGCGTCACCACGTGCGCGGCGGAGAAGGCGCTGCCGTCCTGGGGGTCCGCGTAGTCCCAGCGGCCGGAGGTCAGGTGCTGCACCACCTGGTGCAGCATGTCGGCCTGGGCGCCCAGGCAGGTCGCCGTGCCGCGCGCCAGCGGGCTGGCGCCGTAGCCGAGCCGGTCGAGGACGAGCACGGTCTCGCCCCGGCGGGCCAGCCCGGTGGCGTAGTCGTAGGAGGGCCTGCCCCGCAGGTTCCAGAACCACGCACCGGTGCCGATGTCGTGGACGAGCACGTTCACCCGGATCGCCCCGCCGAGGCCGTCGAGGTCGCGCGGCGACCCGATCATCCGTCCGCGCAGCTCATAGGACTGGTTGTCGGGGAAGCAGGGGACCGAGGTGGCGTTGGTGTTCTCGACCTCGAGGACCACGCCCCGGGAGTCGACCCGGGAGTCAGGTCGCCAGGGAGGTTCCGCGGACGCGGCGGCGACGGGCGCCCCCGCGGTGGCCACCAGCAGGGTGGCGCCCAGCAGGGTGGCGACGGAGGCGGACAGGACTCCCCGGACAGTCGGTCTCACCTTGTTGAACTTACGTCAATAGCCGGATGGTGCGACACCGGTTGTAGCACGCGCCACACTTCTCCCATGGTCGGACAGCCTGCGAGGGTCATCGTGGTCGGCGCGGGCGTCATCGGGCTGACCTGTGCCCTGCGGCTGCTCCAGGCCGGTCACCGCGTCGACGTGGTCGCGCGCGACCTGCCGCGGGAGACGACCTCGGCGGTGGCGGCCGCCTTCTGGTACCCCTACCGCGCGCTGCCGCAGGACCGCGTCACCGGCTGGGCGCGGACGACCTACGCCGTCCTCGACGCCCTCGCCGACACCGACCCCGAGTCCGGGGTGCGGATGGTGCCCGGCACCGTCGTGCGCGCGGTCCCGCTCGGCACCGGCGACCCGTGGTGGGCGGCCGCCGTGCCCACGCTGGAACGCGTCGCGGACGGCTGGTCGTTCACCACCGCGGTCGCCGACACGAGCGTCTACCTGGACTGGCTGGCCGGGCGGGTCGAGGCGGCGGGCGGGACGATCACGCGGCTGAACCTCAGCGCGCTGCCGGAGACGCCGGGGACGGTGGTCGTCAACTGCTCCGGGCTCGGGGCCCGGCTGCTCGGCGCGGACCGCACGGTCGTCCCGGTCCGCGGCCAGGTCGTCCACCTCGAGCCGTTCGGGCTCGACCGATGGTGGCTGGAGGAGTCGGGGCCGACGTACCTGGTGCCGCGCGGGCACGACGTGGTGGTCGGTGGCTGCGACGTCGAGGGGGAGTGGAGCCGGACGGCGTCGGCCGCCGCGACCCAGGACATCCTCGAGCGGGCCGCGCGGCTGGTCCCGGAGGTCCGGACGGCGCGGGTGCTGCGGACCCGGGTCGGGCTGCGCCCGGTGCGGCCGGCCGTGCGGTTGGAGCGGGTCGGGGACGTCGTGCACTGCTACGGCCACGGCGGGGCCGGCATCACGCTCAGCTGGGGAGTCGCCGACGAGGTCGTCGCCCTGGTGAGCGGCTAGGGTCGCCCGGTGACGGACGAGCACGACGCCCTGTTCCGAGGCGTCTTCGAGGCGGTGCCCGACGCCGTGGTCGTCGTCGACGGCGCCGGGACGATCGTGCTCGCGAACCCCCAGTGCCGCGAGGTGTTCGGCTACCGCCCCGACGAGCTCACCGGCAAGCCGATCGAGACGCTCGTCCCCCAGCGGTTCCACCGCGGTCACCCCCAGCGGCGCGACGGCTACAGCGACGACCCCAACCCGCGACCGATGGGGCTGCTGCGGCTCTCGGCCGTGCGGGCCGACGGCTCGGAGTTCCCGGCGGAGATCTCGCTCGCCCCGATCCGGGTCGGCGGCCAGACCTACGTGTCCGCGACGGCGCGCGACATCACCGCGCGCATCCGCGAGGAGGAGCGGTTCCGCAGCCTGCTCGAGGCGGCCCCCGACCCGACGGTGATCGTCGATGAGTCCGCGACGATCGTGCTCGCGAACGACCGGATGCTCCAGGTCTTCGGCTACGACCGCTCCGAGCTGGTCGGGTCGACGATCGGCGTCCTCGCCGCGGTCCCGCGCGAGGACGAGGTGCTGCGGCGGATCCGGGAGTACCTCGTCGCCCCCGAGCTCGTGCCCATGGGCTACACGACCGACTACTGGGTGCGGCACCGCGAGGGCCACGACGTCCCTGTCGAGATCGGGCTCTCGCCGCTCCAGACCGACGAGGGCCTGCTGATCTCGATCGCGGTGCGCGACGTCACGCACCAGCGGCGGATCGAGGCCGAGTCCCAGCGGCTGCGCGACGAGCTGATCGCCACCGTCTCCCACGAGCTTCGCACGCCGCTCACCTCGATCATCGGCTACAGCGAGCTGCTCGCCGACCTCGACGAGGCCCAGGTCGGCCCCGAGGCGCGGCGCCTGCTGGCCGTGATCGAGCGCAACGCGACCCGCGAGCTCCAGCTGGTCGACGACCTCCTGACCGTCGCCTACCTCGAGGACAACCGCCTGCGCATCCAGCGCGAGCCGCTCGACCTCAACACCGTGGCCCGCCGGGTCGTCGAGGACGCCGGGTTGCGGGCCCGCGAGCACGGCCTGCGGCTGCAGCTGGCCACGGTGGAGCTCGCGCCCGTCCACGGCGACTTCTACCGCCTGGTGCAGGTGGTCGAGAACCTCGTCACGAACGCGATCAAGTTCACCGCCCCCGGAGGCACGGTCGAGGTGCGCGTGGTGCGCGAGGCCGACGCGGGCGTCGTCGAGGTGCGCGACACCGGCGTGGGCGTCCCCCCGGAGGAGATCGGCCGGGTCTTCGACCGGCTCTACCGCGGCCCGAGCGCCATCGCCAGCCAGGCACAGGGGGCCGGCCTCGGCCTCTCGATCGTGAAGTCGATCGTCGAGGCCCACGGCGGCTCGGTCGGGGTCGAGAGCGAGGTCGGTGCCGGCACGACCGTCCGCGTCGCGATCCCGTACGCCGAGGGGCGGACCGGCTAGATCTCCCGGACCCCGACGACGGCCTCGGGGGAGATGGCGCCGTACACGTGCGGGAAGGTCTCGGTCATCCCCGGCGCCGGCACCTCCTCGACCACGGGTACGCCGAGCAGGTCGGTGTCGATCTCGAGCAGCACGAGCGGCTCGGCCACGTCGGCGTAGAACGCCGCGCGCACGCCCTCCCACTGGTCGGCACGGCTGGCGTGGATGTAGCCCTCCTCCTCGAGCGTCACCCCCCGGGTCGAGGTCGTGTAGGCGCCGGACCGCTGCGCGCGCTGCCAGTCGGCCGCCGTGGCGATGTGGAAGATCCTCACGCGTCGATCTTCCTCCACACGCTCACGTGCTTCGGGCTCGCGCTCGTGAACGGGCTGCGGTCCCAGTCGGCCCAGCGCGACTCGAGCCGCATCCCGGCGATCCGGGCCATCAGGTCGAGCTCGGAGGGCCACACCTTGCGGAAGGGGATCGAGCGGCGGGTGTAGGTCACGCCGTCGGCGGAGGAGTAGTGGTGCGACCACGCGAGCTGGGTCGCGCGGTCGTGCTCGTCGACACCGACATGCTCGTCACGGTGGTCGAAGACGTCGAAGCGGGCGCCGACGTGGGGCACGCCGACCTCGACGAGGAACCGGCCGCCGGGTCCGAGGTGGGCGGCGGCGTTCTCGAACACCGCCACCTGGTCGTCCTGGGTGGTCACGTTGCCGATGGTGTTGAAGACGAGGAAGACCAGCCCGAAACGGCCCGCCACCCGGGCCGAGGTCATGTCGCCGATCGTCACCGGGATGCGCTCGGCCCCGGGCTTGACCCGGAGCCGGTCGACCATGGCCTGCGACAGCTCGATGCCGTGCACGGGGACGCCGCGCCCGCTCAACGGCAGGGCGACGCGGCCGGTCCCGATGGCGAGCTCGAGCGCCGCCCGGCCGTCGGCGAGCCCGACGAGGAGGTCCACCGTCGGTCCGAGGACCTCCGGCGAGAACATCGGGTCGCCGGGGTCGTCGTACCTGCCGGCGACGTCGGCGTCGAAGTGGTTCTCGCGCATGGCCGCCATCGTGCGCGGCCGGACGGGGTCAGCGCGACCGGGTTTCGGGCCGGTGGCTCAGAACAGCCGGTGGGACGGGTCGTCGAGGCCGCGCAGCGCGTCGTAGTCGACGGTGACGCAGGTGATGCCGCGGTCCTCGGCGAGCACACGGGCCTGGGGCTTGATCAGCTGGGCGGCGAAGACGCCGCGGACCGGGCCCTTGGTGGTGAGCAGGGGCTCGCGGTTGAGCAGCTCGAGGTAGCGGGTCAGCTGCTCCACGCCGTCGATCTCGCCGCGCCGCTTGATCTCGACCGCGACCGAGGTGCCGTCGGCGTCGCGGCACATGAGGTCGACCGGACCGATCGCGGTGGGGTACTCGCGCCGCACCAGCGTCAGCCCCTCGGCGATCGTGGCGGGGTGCTCGGCGAGCAGCTCCTGGAGGTGCTTCTCGACGCCGTCCTTCTGCAGGCCCGGGTCGACGCCGAGGTCGTGGGAGGAGTCGTGCTGGATGTCCTCGATGAGGATGCGCAGGGTGTCGTCGTCCTTGCCGACGACCGTCCACTCGACCTGGCCGTCGTCGTTGACGCCCTCGGTCACCTTGCACGGCGGCGACATCCAGTTCAGCGGCTTGTAGGAGCCGCCGTCGGAGTGCACCAGCACCGAGCCGTCGGCCTTGATCATCAGGACCCGGTTGGCCATCGGCAGGTGGGCGGTCAGCCGCCCGGCGTAGTCGACCTGGCACCTGGCAACGACGAGTCTCACGGGCGCGACCCTATCTCGGCGCTCGCGCGCGCCCCGAACCCCGCGATGTGATCGTCAAGTTACTCGCGAGTGAAGTAGGCCACTGTCACACCGGGTTACCCCGTGCAACCATGCGCGACATGACGACTGCGCCCGACTCCACCACCGGCGAGCACCGCACCTTCTCCACCATCGGCGTCATCGGCCTGGGCACCATGGGTGCCGGCATCGCCGAGGTCTTCGCCCGCCACGGGTACGCCGTCGTGGGCGTCGAGAAGGACGACGAGGGCCTGGCCCGTGGCCGCCAGCACCTCGAGCACTCCACGGCCCGCGCGGTGAAGCGGGAGAAGATGACCGCGGCCGAGCAGGCCGAGCTGCTGGGCCGGATCACCTTCACCACCGACCTGGGCGCGGTCGCCGGGGCCGACCTGGTCGTCGAGGCGGTCGTCGAGTCGCTGGAGACCAAGAAGGCGCTCTTCGCCGACCTCGACGCGATCGTCGGTGCGGACACCGTCCTCGCGACCAACACCTCGAGCCTCTCGGTCACCGAGATCTCGACCGCGAACTCGCGCCCGGGCCGCGTCGTCGGTGTCCACTTCTTCAACCCGGCGCCGGTCCAGGACCTGGTCGAGATCGTGCGCACGGTCGTGACCGAGGAGCAGGTGCTCGCCGACGTCCAGGCGCTGGTCACCGCGATCGGCAAGAACCCGGTCGTCTGCGGCGACAAGGCCGGATTCATCGCCAACACCCTGCTGTTCGGCTACCTCAACCACGCGGTCTCGATGTACGAGGGCCGCTACGCCAGCCGCGAGGACATCGACGCCGCCATGCGCTACGGCTGCGGCTACCCGATGGGCCCGCTGGCCCTGCTGGACCTCATCGGGCTCGACACGGCGTACACGATCCTCGAGACGATGTACCGCCAGGGCCGCGACCGCCTCCACGCCCCGTCCCCGATCCTCAAGCAGATGGTCACCGCCGGCTGGCTGGGCCGCAAGACCGGCCGCGGCTTCTACACCTACGAGGCGCCCGACAGCCCGGTGGTGGTCCCCGACGACCAGACGCCCTCGGCCGACGAGCAGCCCGAGCTCCGGCACGACATCAGGCAGGTCGGGGTCGTGGGCACCGGCACCATGGCCAGCGGCATCGTCGAGGTCTTCGCCAAGGCGGGGTACGACGTGCTCGTCGTCGGCCGCGCGCAGGAGAAGGTCGACGGGGTCCTCGCCGCGATCACCAAGAGCTTCGACAAGCAGATCCAGCGCGGCCGGGCCACCGAGGAGAAGAAGGCGGAGGTGCTGGCCCGGGTCACCGGCTCGACCTCGCTCGACGACCTCGCCGACGTCGACCTCGTCGTCGAGGCGATCGCCGAGGACCTCGCGGTCAAGACCACGCTCTTCGAGAACCTCGACGAGATCTGCCGCGGGGGGAACGCAGGGCGAGGCGCCATCCTGGCCACCACGACCTCCAGCCTGCCGATCATCGCGCTCGCCCAGGCGACGTCGCGCCCGCAGGACGTCATCGGCATGCACTTCTTCAACCCGGCCCCGGTGATGAAGCTGGTCGAGGTCGTGTCCACCGTGGTCACCTCCGAGGACGTCACCGAGACCACGCGCGCCCTCTGCGCGAAGGTCGGCAAGGTCGCGGTCTCCTGCGGCGACCGTGCGGGCTTCATCGTCAACGCGTTGCTCTTCCCCTACCTCAACGACGCCGTCCGGATGCTCGAGGCGCACTACGCCACCGCGGACGACATCGACACCGCGATGAAGCAGGGCTGTGCGCTGCCGATGGGCCCCTTCGAGCTCCTCGACGTGGTCGGCAACGACGTCTCGCTGGCCATCCAGCGCGAGCTCTACCTGGAGTTCCGCGAGCCCGGCTTCGCCCCGGCGCCGCTGCTCGAGCACCTGGTCACCGCGGGCTACCTGGGCCGCAAGACCCAGCGCGGCTTCCGGGACTACTCGCGCCGCTGACCCGGCGGCGCCCGGCGGTACCCGGCGCAGGACCGCGGTCAGTGCCGTGTGACTAGTGCCACTCGCAGCGGGGTACGTCGCGGCCATGGGTGTGCAGACAGGAAGCATCACCACCGACATCCCGGCGCGGATGGACCGCCTGCCGTGGGCGCGGTGGCACTGGCTGGTCGTCATCGGGCTCGGCACCGTCTGGATCCTCGACGGGCTCGAGGTCACCATCGTCGGGTCGATGTCCGAGGCGCTCAAGGACCCCGAGACCGGGCTCGGCCTCAGCAGCTCCGACATCGGCCTGGCGGGTGCGGTCTACGTCGCCGGAGCCTGCCTGGGCGCGCTGTTCTTCGGCCAGCTCACCGACCGGTTCGGCCGCAAGAAGCTGTTCTTGCTGACCCTCGGCGTCTACACGGCGGCGACGGTCGCGACGGCGTTCTCGATGACGCCGCTGTGGTACTTCGCGGCGCGCTTCGTGACCGGCATGGGCATCGGCGGGGAGTACGCCGCCATCAACTCCGCGATCGACGAGCTGATCCCGGCCAAGTACCGCGGCCGGGTCGACGTCTCCATCAACGGCTCCTTCTGGGTCGGCGCGGCGCTCGGGTCCCTGCTCACGATCCCGCTGCTCGACCCGACCGTCATCGACCCCGCGTGGGGCTGGCGGCTGGCCTTCGGCCTCGGCGCGATCCTGGCCGTGGGCATCCTGCTGGTGCGGCGCAACGTCCCCGAGAGCCCGCGCTGGCTGTTCATCCACGGGCGCGAGGACGAGGGCGAGGAGATCGTCCGCGACATCGAGCGCACCGTCTCCGAGGAGACCGGGCAGCGGCTGGCCGACCCGGGCGAGAGCATCACGGTCCGGCAGCGCAGGACCATCCCGCTGACGCTGATCGCCAAGACGGTCTTCACGATGTACCCCAAGCGCACGCTGGTCTGCTTCGCGCTCTTCGTGGGCCAGGCCTTCCTCTACAACGCCTTCTTCTTCACCTACGGCGACACCCTGAGCACGTTCCTCGACGTGAAGCAGACCGGCTGGTACCTCGCGATCTTCGCGGCCAGCAACTTCGCCGGCGCGCTGCTGCTCGGGCCGCTCTTCGACCGGATCGGCCGGGTCCAGATGATCACGTTCACCTACGTGTTCTCGGGTGCCCTGCTGGCCGTCACGGGCTTCTTCCTCGGCAGCGTCACCGCGGTCACGCTCACCCTGATGGGAGCGGTCATCTTCTTCTTCGCCTCGGCGGGGGCGAGCGCGGCGTACCTCACGGCCAGCGAGGTTTTCCCGATGGAGACGCGAGCGCTGTGCATCGCGTTCTTCTACGCCATCGGCACCGCGGCCGGCGGCATCAGCGGACCGCTGCTGTTCGGCCACCTCATCGACAGCGCGTCCGCGAGCGGGGACATCACCGGGATCGCCGTCGGCTACTTCATCGGCGCGGCGCTGATGATCGGCGCCGGTGTCGTCGAGGCCTTCCTGGGCGTGCGTGCCGAGGGGCAGTCGCTGGAGGACATCGCCCGTCCGCTCACGGCGGAGGACGAGCCGGCGAACGCTTGAGGAAGCGCCGTAGGCTGGCGACATGGAAGGCCTGCTGCTCCTCGTCGTGATCGCCGCCCTCGTGGGCCTGGTCCTGGCCGCGCGGCGCACCGGGAAGCAGCGCGAGATCGACCGTCAGCGTGCCGAGCTCGAGCCGGTGCGCAAGCTGACGGCCGAGGACATCACCGCCCTCGGGGAGGAGCTGCAGGCGCTCGACCTCGACCTGGTCGGACGCGAGCTAGGCCCGGGGGAGAACGCCGACTACCAGCGTGCGCTCGACGCCTACGAGTCGGCCAAGACCGCCGCCGACGCGATGGCCCGGCCCGACGACGTCCGGCACGTGACCGAGATCCTCGAGGACGGGCGCTACGCCATCGCGTGCGTACGCGCGCGGGTGGCCGGCGACCCGCTGCCGCTGCGCCGCCCGCCGTGCTTCTTCGACCCGCGCCACGGGCTGTCCGTGGCCGACGTCCCGTGGACGCCGCCGGGCGGTGCCACGCGGGACGTCCCCGCGTGCGCGCTGGACGCCGAGCGGGTCCGCGCCGGCGCCGAGCCCGATGCCCGGATGGTCATGCAGGGCGCCCAGCGGGTGCCCTACTACCAGGGCGGGCCCGCCTACCAGCCCTACGCCCGGGGCTACTTCGGTGCGTTCGGCCCGATGGACTGGATGTTCGCCGGGCTCATGTTCGGTGCCTTCGGCGGGTTCGAGGGCATCGGCGACGGCATCGGCGCCATCGGGGAGGGCATCGGCGACGGCATCGGGTCGATCGGCGAGGGCCTCGGCGACATGTTCGACGGGTTCGACTTCTGAGCGGTCTGCTGGCGGCGCTCCTGCTGGCGCTGCTGCCGCTGCCGACCCAGACCGACGTCGACTACCAGCTCGGTGGCGAGCGTGCGGTGCCCGACCACGTCGGCATCGTGGTGCGCGACCGCGAGGCCGAGCCGGTCGAGGGGAAGTACAACGTCTGCTACGTCAACGGCTTCCAGACCCAGCCGGGCGAGCGCCGCTTCTGGCGTCAGCACTGGCGCCTGGTGCTGAAGCGCGGTGGCAAGCCGGTCGTGGACGAGGCCTGGGGCGAGTGGCTGCTCGACGTACGCACGCCGGCGAAGCGACGCGACCTCGCGCGCATCGTGGACCGCTGGACCCGGGGCTGCGCCGACGACGGCTTCGACGCCGTCGAGCTCGACAACCTCGACTCCTTCACCCGCAGCCACGGCCTGGTCGCGCGCCGGGACGCGCTGGCCTTCGCGCGGCTCCTGGTGCAGGGCGCCCACCGGGCCGGGCTCGCGGTCGGGCAGAAGAACCTCGCGGGCTACGACGGCACCCGGATCGGCTTCGACTTCGCGGTCGCCGAGGAGTGCGGCCGCTACCGGGAGTGCGACGCCTACACCGAGGCGTACGGCGACCGGGTGCTCGCCATCGAGTACCGCCGGGCCGACTTCCGGTGGACCTGTGCGCGGCACGGCGAGCAGCTCGCCGTCGTCCTGCGCGACCGTGACGTGACGCCGACAGGAGTGCGCGAGTGGTGCTGAGGACGGGCCTGCACACGACGAGCCTGGGGGAGAGCGGCCCGTTGGTCGCCTTCTGCCACGGG
Organism: Actinomycetes bacterium; assembly: GCA_023415395.1. Classification (GTDB taxonomy): domain Bacteria; phylum Actinomycetota; class Actinomycetes; order Propionibacteriales; family Nocardioidaceae; genus Nocardioides. The sequence continues at coordinate 3,630 of JAEZKN010000218.1, read as the reverse complement.
CTGTTCGGCCAGGGCAAGAACTGGACGACGATCGCCAAGGAGATCGCGGTCGACCACCGCGTGCTGCTCGTCGACATGCCGCACCACGGCCGCTCGGAGTGGCCCGACCACTTCGACTACGTCGACGTCGCCGACCGCGTCGCCGGGCTCTTCTCCGCCGACGACCCGGTCGCGCTCGTCGGGCACTCCATGGGCGGCAAGGCCGCCATGGTCCTGGCGCTGCGCCACCCCGAGCTGGTCGAGCGGCTCTGCGTCGTGGACGTGTCGCCGGTGGACTACGCGGGCCGGAGCGAGTTCGCCGGCTACATCGCGGCGATGCTCGCGCTCGACCTGGACACCCTCGAGCACCGCCGCGACGCCGACGAGGCGCTCACCGAGGCGGTGCCGAGCCGCACGGTGCGCAGCTTCCTGCTGCAGAACCTCCACCGGGGCCCCGACGGCTGGTCCTGGCGCCCGAACCTGGAGGTCCTCGGCCGCGACCTCGAGGCGCTCGGTGCCTGGCCGGCCGACGCCCTCGAGGGAGTGGCGCCCTACGAGGGCAGCACGCTGTGGATCGCGGGGGCCAACTCGGCCTACGTCGAGGACGAGTACGCCCCGGCGATGGACCGCTGGTTCCCGAGGAACCGCCGGGTCACGATCAAGGAGGCCGGCCACTGGGTCCACTCCGAGCAGCCGCAGGTCTTCACCGAGGTCCTGCGCCGCTTCCTGGCCTGACCGGCCGGAGGCGGTCTCGGCTCAACGCTGGCGGGCGCGGTACGCCGCCACGGCGTTGCGGTTGCCGCACGTCGTGGAGCAGAACCGCTTCGAGCGGTTGCGGGAGAGGTCGACCACCACGCCCCGGCACTCGTCGTCGGCGCAGACCCCGAGGCGGGACATCTCGTCGGCGCGGATCACGTCGATCATCGCCATCGCGGTCTCGACCTTGATCCGGGTCGGCAGGTCGCGGTCGGCGGTGACGGCGTGGACGTGCCAGTCCCACACGTCGTGGCGCACCAGCTGAGGGACCGCACCGGCGGTCGCGAGCATCTCGTTGACCAGGTCCACGGCGTCCTCGCGCGAGGCGGTCAGCAGCGCGTAGAGCTCGGGCCGGATCGCCCGGACGGCGTCGAGCTCGGCCTCGTCGCGGTCGCGGCGGCCGGTGAACTCGAACTCGCCGTAGAACGCGTCGAGGTCCTCCTGCGTCCGCAGGGTGTCCGGCTCGAGGCCGGAGTTGGCCAGCGTCGCGGCCGCCTGGAGCGAGACCTCGGTGTCATGAGCGAAGACCATGTTGACAGGTTACACGACCGGGCCGTACCGTCATCTGTCATGACGACGTTGGCTGATGACGCACCGGTGGTGGCCGGCGGCACCCGGCTGGCCAGCGGCCTCGGGTTCGCCGTCGTCTCGGCCTTCTCCTTCGGCCTCTCCGGCGCGCTCGCCTCGCCGCTGCTGCAGGCCGGCTGGAGCGCGGGCTCGATCGTGCTGGTCCGCGTGGCGATCGGCGCCCTGGTGGTGCTGCCCTTCGGCGTCGCCGCGCTGCGCGGACGGTGGGACGCGGTGCGCCGCAACCTGGGGCTGATCCTGGCCTTCGGTGCGATCGCGGTCGCGGGCGCGCAGTTCTGCTACTTCTCGGCCGTCCAGCACATGCAGGTCGGCCCGGCGATCCTCATCGAGTACACCGCGCCCGCCGCGGTCGTGGTCTGGATGTGGCTGCGCCACGGGCAGCGCCCGGGGCCGGTCACGCTCCTCGGCGCCGGCCTCGCGGCCCTCGGGCTGGTGCTCGTCCTCGACCTGCTCTCGGGAGCCGACCTCAGCGTCGCCGGGGTGCTGTGGGCGCTGGCCGCGATGGTGGGCGCGGCGACGTACTTCATCGTCTCCGCGCACGAGGACAACGGCCTGCCGCCGATGGCCCTGGCCGCCGGCGGCCTGGTCAGCGGCACCGTGGTCGTCGGCCTGCTGGGCCTGGTGGGCCTGATGCCGATGCGCGCCTCCGGCGCCGGCGTCGAGTACGCCGGCCAGGCGGTCGCCTGGTGGGTCCCGCTGGTGCTCCTCGGCGTGGTGACCTGCGCGGTGCCCTACACCAGCGGCATCGCCGGCATCCGCCGCCTGGGCTCGCGGCTGGCGTCCTTCGTCGCGCTGCTCGAGGTCGTCGCCAGCGTGCTGTTCGCCTGGCTGCTGCTCGACCAGCTCCCGCTGGCCGTGCAGCTGCTCGGCGGGGTGCTGATCCTGGCCGGAGTGGTGTTCGTGAAGCTGGGGGAGCGGGCTACCGCTGATCCTGTCGTCTGACCCAGACCTCACGCACCAGCATCAGGATGGAGGCGGCGGTCGGGATCGCCAGCAGCGCGCCGACGACGCCGAAGAGGGCGGCGCCGACGAGCGCGGCGATCACGGTGACCGCCCCCGGCACGTCGACCGACTTCGACATCACCCGCGGGTAGATCACGTAGTTCTCGACCTGCTGGTAGACGATGTAGAAGATCCCGCAGGCCAGGCCGATCCTCCAGTCCTCGGCGAAGCCGATCGCGGTCACGATGACGGCGCCGAGCGTGGCGCCGATCATCGGGATCACGTCGAGCAGGGCCACCACGAAGGCCAGCGCCACGGCGTACTGGCCCAGGCCGACGATGAACAGGAAGACCAGTGAGGAGAGCCCGGCGCACATGGCGACGATGAACGCGCCGGAGACGTAGCCGCCGACACTGCGCACCACGCGGTTGCCCAGCCGGGAGACCCGGTCGCGGCGCGAGGCCGGGGCCAGCCGGAAGAGCGCGTTCTTGGTGGTCTCCAGCGAGGCCAGGAAGTAGAGCGTCAGCACCACGATGATGAAGCCGTTGAACAGCGCGCCCAGCACCGCCAGGCCGATGCCCAGCGCGCCGCCGAAGACCGCGCCGGCGAAGTCGCCGTTGGTGACGTAGTCCTGGATCTTGGCGATGATGTCGTACTCGTCGTCGAGCCGCTGGACCTGCCGGTTGCGCTCGAGCTCGCTGAGCCAGTGCGGCACGTTGTCGGTCAGTGACCGGACCTGGTCGGCGATCACCGGGACGATCGCGACGATGAAGAGCGTGAGCGCGGCGAGGAACGCCAGGATCACGGTCAGCACGGCGTAGGAGCGGCGCATGCCGTGCCGCTCGAAGAAGCGGACCGCGGGGTCCAGGCCGGCGGCGAGGAAGAGGGCGACCACGATGAGCATCAGCGTGGAGCCGATGGCCTGGACCTGGCTGGCCATCCAGATCGCCACCAGCACGCCGAGCCCGCCGACGAAGCCGACGAAGAAGGGCGCGTGGTGGTCCAGCGGGGGGCCGGGCTCGCCGAGGTAGTCCTCGTCGGCCCGGCCGGCCGTCTCCTCCTCGGTGTCCTCCACCTCGGAGGACCCGGTCACTCCTCGTCCTTGGCGAACCCGGAGATGACCTCGCTGAGCGACGCGAGCTGCGCGGTGATCGCGTCGCGACGCTTGGCCAGCCGGTCGACCTCGGCCTTGACCGCGGCGAGCTCGCGCTCGGCGTCGGCGGTCCCGCTGGAGGTGATCGACTCGGCCTGGCTGCGCGCGGTGGCGACGATCTGCTCGGCCTCGCGCCGGGCGCGGTTGAGGAGGGCCTCGGCCTCGGACGCGGCGGAGGAGCGCTGCTCGGCGGCCTGGGCGGCGGCGTCGCG
>JAEZKN010000191.1 GCA_023415395.1 Actinomycetes bacterium | reverse complement strand
GGAACGGCTCGAGACCGACCCAGGCGACCAGCTGCTTGAGCACCGAGGCGCCCTTGGCGTAGGTGATCATGTCGAAGTTGACCTCGACCGCGTGCAGGTCGACGTTGTCGGCCGCGACCGGGTGGGTCGAGGGCAGCTGGTCGGCGCGGTAGCCGGTCTGCTTGCGGGCGTTGGCGAAGCCGGTCCACGCGTCGGTGAACTCGGTGGCCTCGGCCTCGCACCAGTAGCAGGCCCACTCGGCGAAGGACTCGTTGAGCCAGAGGTCGTCCCACCACTTCATGGTCACGAGGTCGCCGAACCACATGTGCGCCATCTCGTGGAGGATCACCTCGGCGCGGAACTCGTAGAACGAGCGGTCCTGGCGGCTGCGCGGGAGGTACTCGTCGCGCAGGGTGACGCAGCCGGCGTTCTCCATCGCGCCCATGTTGTACTCCGGCACGTAGAGCTGGTCGTACTTGCCGAAGGGGTAGGGGTAGTCGAAGGCGTCCTCGAAGAACGCGAAGCCCTGCTCGGTGAGCTTGACCAGCTCCTCGACGTCGAGGTGCTCGACGAGCGACTGGCGGCAGTAGTGGCCGAGCGGGATGTCTCCGTGCTTGCCGCGGTAGACGTGCTGGACCTCGTGGTACTCGCCGGCGACGATCGCGGTGATGTAGGTCGACATCGGCTTGGTCGGGGCGAAGCGCCACACGGCCTTCCCGTCGCCCGCGGGCTCCGGCTGGGGGGACGGCGAGTTCGAGACGACCTTCCAGCCCTCGGGTGCGGTCACGGTGAACGTGAACGGCGCCTTCAGGTCGGGCTGCTCGAAGGTGGTGTAGACCCGGCGGGCGTCCGGCACCTCGAACTGCGAGTAGGTGTAGACGCGGTCGTCGGCGGGGTCGACGAAGCGGTGCAGCCCCTCGCCGGTGCGGGAGTAGGTGCAGTCGGCGCGGACGACCAGCTCGTTCTCGGCGGCCAGGCCGCTCAGGGCGATCCGGCTGTCGGCGTACGCCGTCGACGGGTCGAGCGACGTCCCGTTGAGCGTGATCTCGTGGACAGTCGCGTCGACGAGGTCGGCGAAGGTCTCGGCGCCGGGCTCGGTGCAGGTGAAGCGGATCGTGGTGGTCGAGCCGAAGGTCTTGTCGCCCGTCGTGAGGTCCAGGTCGATGGCGTACGACGTGACGTCCAGGAGGGCGGCGCGGGTGGCGGCCTCGTCCCGGGTGAGGTTGGTTCCAGGCATGCGATGCATCCTGCCACCCGGTCCTGGACCCGCGAAAAGCGGTGAACCGCGATGATGTGCGGGTGCCGACGCCGTCCCGTCACGTGATCCCGCTCCGCACGGCCTTCCGCGCCTGGTTCCTCATCTCGTGGCAGACCTTCGGCGGTCCCGCCGGGCAGATCGCGGTCATGCACCGCGAGCTGGTGGAGCAGCGGCGGTGGATCGGGGAGCGCCGGTTCCTGCACGCGATGAGCTACTGCATGCTGCTGCCCGGCCCGGAGGCCCAGCAGCTGGCGATCTACAGCGGCTGGCTGCTCAACGGCTGGCTCGGCGGGGTGATCGCCGGCGTGCTGTTCGTGGTCCCGGGCTTCGTCACGATCCTCGCGCTGTCGTGGGTGTACGTCGCGCACGGCGACTCGGCGGTGGTCACCGGCGTGCTCCTGGGGCTGGCCGCCGCGGTGCTCCCCATCGTGGTGCAGGCCGTGCTCCGCGTCGGCAGCCGGGCGGTGCGCAACCGGGTGCTCCTCGGGCTGGCGGTCGGCGCCTTCCTCGGCCTCGCCGTCCTCGCGGTGCCGTTCCCGCTCGTGGTCCTGCTGGCGGGGGTGGCCGGCTGGCTGATCGGTCGCCGTCGGCCCGAACTGGTGCGGGTGCCGGAGAAGCCGCTCGCGCCGGACGAGGAGCCACCGCTCATCCCCGACGACGCCCTGCACCGCGCCCCGCGCTCGGCCCGCCGCAACCTCGTGGTGCTCGTCGTCGGGCTCGTCCTCTGGGTCGCTCCGGTCGCGCTGGCGTTCACGCTCGCCGGCGGGGAGCGCACCGTGCTCGTCGACCAGGGCGTCTTCTTCGGCGGCCTGGCGCTGGTGACCTTCGGGGGCGCCTACGCCGTCCTCGCGTACGTCGCGCAGGCGGCCGTGGAGCAGTACCACTGGCTCACGGCGCGGGAGATGGTGCGCGGCCTCGCGCTCGCGGAGACCACCCCGGGCCCGCTCATCATGGTCGTGCAGTTCGTCGCGTTCCTCGGCGCCTTCCGCGACCCCGGCGCCCTCGACCCGTGGGCGACCGCGGTGCTGGCCTCGCTGCTCGTCGTCTGGGTGACGTTCGTGCCGGGCTTCCTCTTCATCTTCCTGGGCGCGCCCTACGTCGAGCGGCTGCGCGGCAACGAGCCGCTCACCGCTGCCCTCAGCGGCGTGACCGCCGCCGTCGTCGGCGTGATCGCCAACCTCGCGCTCTACTTCGTCGTGCACACGCTCTTCGCCGAGGCCGACCGCGTCGGCTGGGAGCACCTGGGGTTGCTCGTCCCGGACTGGTCGTCGCTGCAGTGGGAGCCGGCCGTGCTGGGCGCGCTCGGCACCGTGCTGGTCTTCGGGCTGCGCTGGTCGACGCTGCGCACCCTCGCGGTCTGCGGCGCCGCCGGGTTGGCGCTCACGCTGCTGACGTAGGGGATCACCGAGGGGAATATCGCCGGACGGGCGTGGTTGGCCCAGGTATGAGCAAGGACAACGCCGACTTCTGGTTCGACCCCGCCTGCCCCTTCGCCTGGATCACCTCGCGGTGGATCCTCGAGGTCGAGAAGGTGCGCGACGTCGAGGTCACCTGGCACATCATGAGCCTGGCCTACCTCAACCAGGACAAGGACATCCCGGAGGACTACCGGGCGTTCCTCGCCACCGCGTGGCAGCCGGTGCGCGTGCTGATGGCCGCGGAGCAGAAGTACGGCAGGGACGTGCTGCTCCCGCTCTACACCGCGATGGGCAACCGGATCCACCTGGAGAAGCAGGACAAGGACCGCGCGATGATCGAGTCGGCGCTCGGCGAGGCCGGCCTCGACCTCGGGCTCGCGGACGCGATGGACGACTCGTCCTACGACGAGGCGATCGCGATCTCCCACAAGCGCGGCATGGACCAGGTCGGCAACGAGGTCGGGACGCCGACGATCGCCTTCGACGGCCGTGCGTTCTTCGGCCCGGTCATCAGCAGGGCGCCGCGCGGCGAGGACGCGGGCCGGATGTGGGACGCCTTCGTGACGCTCTCGAAGTACGACCACTTCTACGAGCTCAAGCGCAGCCGCACGGAGGACCTCGACTTCAGCTGAGTCGCGCCCGGGGGGGCCTAGTCCGGCCATTGACCCTCGAATCTCGGCGGTTCTAGGTTCAGCGGACGAGACCCGCTGAGGAGGCGCCGTGCCGATCCCTCGACCCCGGCCCGCGCTCGGTGCGCTCGTCATCGCCGGTCTGCTGCTCGCCGGCCTGGGTGCGGTCTCGCCGCCGCAGGTCGCGTCCGGGGCGGCATCGGCCGCACCGGTCGAGGGCGCGCCCACCGGCCCTGAGCGGGCCGGAGTGGCCGCCTACCGCGACCCGCCGTCCTACCGCGGGCCGCGGACCGCGCCGCCGGTCCGCCCGGTGGTCGGCCCTCGGGTGACCCTGACTCGCACCGGCACCCACCCCGACGTGCTTGTGGACGAGGCCGGCACGGGGCACCTGGTCTGGAACGAGGGACGCGGGGACGACGCCGACGCCACCGTCTACTGCCGCCTCGAGCGCGCCTCCGGCGCGTGCGACGTGACCGCCACCCTGGTGTGGGACAAGGCCTACGGCCCCGGTGACGGTCCGGAGCTCGACATCGACGACCTCGGTCCCCGGATCGTCCAGGTCGGCGAGCAGCTGCTCGTGCTCTCCCACCGCTACCCGACCATGGGGACCAAACCGGACGGGGCGTCCTCCCACACCCTGGTCGGGTGGGTCTCGAACGACGGCGGCACGTCGTGGAGCAGCGCGGCGATCCTCGGGCGCCGGATGCTCGGACAGGTCGCCGTCGCCGGACCGGACGACGACCCGTTGGTCCTCAACCTGGCTCACGACCCCTTCTGCGGTGGCACCTGCGCGACGATCGTGCGCTCCGGGACCTACAGCACCGCCGAGGGCGTGCTGAGCCCCGACGAGGACGCGAACTACCACGCCACGCTGGTCGCGGACGGCGGTGGGCTGGTGGCGGCGATGAGCGACGCGGGCGTCAAGCGACCAGGGGAGGAGGGTGACCCGCCGTACCTGTGGCTGCGCCGGTGGGACGGGACCGAGCCCGCGACCGACCCGACCCGTTGGAGCACGTCGGCGGCCATCGCCGGCGACGAGCCCGACCTCGCGTCCGGGCCGGCCGGCGTCCACCTGCTG
>JAEZKN010000164.1 GCA_023415395.1 Actinomycetes bacterium | reverse complement strand
GTGCTCAACCCCGCCCCCATGCCCGTCGACCCCGCGCCGCTCGCCGAGCTGCTCGCGGTCACCGACCTGCTGGTGCCCAACCGCAGCGAGCTCGGCCGGCTGGCCGGGCGGGCGACGCCCGCGACCTCCGAGGAGGTCCGCGACTGCGTCCGTGCGCTCGCCACCGGGCCGACGGCGTACGCCGGCGACACCGTCGTCACCCTCGGCTCGGACGGGGCGCTGGTGCACGCGGGCGGCGAGTTCGTCGAGGTGCCCGCCGAGTCCGTGCAGGCGATCGACACCAGCGGTGCCGGCGACGTCTTCTGCGGCGTCCTGGCCCACGGCCTCGCGGCGGGTGAGGACCTGCTCACCGCCGTCGGTGCCGCCAACCGCGCCGCCGCGGCCAGCACCACGGTCCCCGGCGCGCAGGTCCCGCCGGACTTCGCGGCTACCGCGGGCTGACCGGCCAGCCGTCACCGGCGAGGAGGTGCAGGGCCGCTCCGGTGGCCAGCACCTCCTCGTCGAAGACGGCGTCGGGGGCGTGGTTGAACGCGGTGTGCCCCGGGACCTGCGCCCCGAGGTAGACCATCGCGCCCGGCCAGCGGTGCAGGAAGTAGGCAAAGTCCTCGATCACCATCGACGGGTCGGTCATCGGCGTCAGCCCGTCGGCGAGGGCGGTGGAGCCCAGGCTCGTGACCAGCCGGTCGACGTACCCCGCGTCGTTGACGACGGCCGGGTAGCCCTCGACCAGGTCGAAGCGTGCGGTGGTGCGGGCCTCGCGGCCGGCCTCCTCGGTGACCGAGCGCAGCCCGGCCAGCAGCGCGTCGCGCTGCTCGGTGCTCAGCGTGCGCAGCGTGCCGCGCAGCCGGCCGTCGGTCGGGATGACGTTGACGGTGTTGCCGGCCAGGGACTCGGTGACGGTCGCGACCAGGTGCTCGTCCTCCCGCAGCGAGGCGACGAGGTCGTGGGTGCCCAGCACGAAGCGCGCGCCGGCCTCGACCGGGTTGCCGGCCAGGTGCGGCTGGCTCGCGTGGCCGCCGGGTCCGGTGAAGGACGCCTCGAACCAGTCGCCGTAGGCCATGAACGTGCCCGCCCGGTGGTGCACCGTGTGCGCCGGCCAGGTGGCGTGGACGTGCACCGCGAACGCCGTCGCGTCGCCCGCGGGCAGCGTCGTGTGGGCCGCGAGCGTCGGCACCGCGCCGCGGTCGGTCTCCTCGCCCGGCTGGAAGACGAGCACCACGTCGTCGGTCGGGGGCTCCTCGACGAACCCGCGGGCGGCGCCCAGCAGCATCGCCATGTGCAGGTCGTGCCCGCACGCGTGCATGGCGCCGGGCGTCCGCGAGGCGTAGGGCAGCCCGGTCGCCTCGGTCACGGGCAGCGCGTCCATGTCGGCGCGCAGCACGCGGGTCGTGCCCGACGGCGCCCGCCCCGCGACCCGGGCGCTGACCCCCGCCCCCGGGTGGTGCTCGGGGTCCAGGCCGAGGCCGGTGAGCACCGCGACCAGGTGCTCGGTCGTGGCCGGGAGGTCGAGCCCGACCTCGGGGTGGGCGTGGAGGTGACGTCGGTCCTCGACCATCGCTGCCTGCAGGCGGCGCGCCTGCTCGACCCGGTCCACCACGTCCGCCCTGCCCGCCATGCCCCGCACGGTAGCGCCGCCGACCGGTCCCGACGCGGCCGGGTCTAGCCTTCCGGCATGGGTGTGGTGATCCTGGTCCGGCACGGCCAGGCCTCGTTCGGTGCCGACGACTACGACGTGCTGTCGGAGGTCGGCTGGGAGCAGGGCCGACGCCTCGGGCGCTGGCTGCGCGAGCGCGAGGTGGAGCCGACGGCCCTGGTCCGCGGCTCGATGCGGCGCCACCGCGAGACCGCCGAGGCGATGCAGGAGGGGGCGGCCGGCTGGGGCGCGGCCGAGACCGACCCCGGGTGGGACGAGTTCGACCACCTGGCGGTGGTGGCGGCGTACCCCGACCGCCCGGAGGGCGACCTGGACAACCGGGGCTTCCAGCGGGTCTTCGAGCTCGCGACCGCGCGGTGGTACGCCGGGGAGCACGATGCCGACTACGCCGAGCCGTGGTCGGCCTTCCGGGGCCGGGTCACCGCCGCGCTCGAGAAGGCCCAGCAGGCCGCCGGCCCGGGGGGCACGGCGCTCGTGGTCACCTCCGGCGGCCCGATCGCCGCAGCGTGCGCGGCCCTCATCGACCCCGACGCCGACGACGCGACCTTCGGCCGGCTGTGGAGCCGCTTCAACACCACGATCGTGAACTCCTCCTTCACTCGCCTGGTCGTCGGATCGACCGGCCCGCGGCTGCTCACCTTCAACGAGCACCCGCACCTCGAGGGCGAGCACCTGACCTACCGCTGAGCCCCGGCGCCGAGCCTCGGCAAAGAAAAAGTCAGGCTTGACTGTTTGTTTTGCGCCAGCCATGCTGGCGCCATGACCACGTCGGCCGGGAGCGCGCGCGTCCCGCAGGAGGAGCGCACCCGCGTGATGCGGGCCCGGCTGCTCGAGGCGACGGTCGAGTGCCTGGTCGAGCGCGGCTTCGCCGGGACGTCGACGACGCTGGTCTCCGAGCGCGCGGGCGTGAGCCGCGGCGCGCAGCTGCACCACTTCCCGACCAAGAACGACCTGGTCGTCGCGGCGGTCGAGCACCTCACCGAGAAGCGCGCCCAGGAGCTCGAGGCCGCGGCCGCGAGGCTGCCCGGCGGCGGCCCGCGCCGCACCCGCGCGGTCTTGGAGATGCTCGCCGACCACTTCACCGGCAAGGTCTTCAGCGCCGCCCTCGAGCTGTGGGTCGCGGCGCGCACCGACGCCGCGCTGCTCGAGGCGGTCGCGCCGCTGGAGCAGCGCATCGGCCGCGAGACCCACCGCCTGACCGTCGACCTGCTCGGCCTCGACGAGTCCGTCCCGGGCAACCGCGAGCTCGTGCAGGCGACCCTCGACCTGGTCCGCGGCCTCGGCCTCGCGGACACCATCACCGACGACACCCGCCGCCGGGCCCGCGTGCTCGACCGCTGGGCCGACGTCTTGGACAAGGAGCTGCGATGAGCCTGCGCGACGACCTGCTCGACGACCTGAGGGCGGAGGGCGACCGCCTCTGGAGCACGGTGTCCGGCCTGGACGAGGACGGGTGGGCGACCCCCACCCCGGCCGCCGGCTGGACGGTGGCGACCCAGGTCGCCCACCTGCTCTGGACCGACGAGGTCGCGGTGCTCGCCGCCGGTGCCCGGACCGAGGAGGGCAAGCAGGCGTGGGACGCGGTCGTGCTCGAGGCGATCGAGGACCCGCTCGGCTACGTCGACGCCCAGGCCCTCGAGATCGCCCGGCTCGCGCCGGCGGCGCTGCTCGCCCGCTGGGGCGCGGCCCGCGAGGAGCTCCAGCGCGCGCTGCGCGACCACCCCGACGGCGAGAAGATGCCGTGGTTCGGCCCGCCGATGTCGCCCACCTCGATGGCGACCGCCCGTTTCATGGAGACCTGGGCGCACGCGCTCGACGTGTACGACGCCCTCGGCCTCGCCCCGGAGCAGACCGACCGGATCCGGCACGTCGCGCACCTCGGCGTCCGCACCCGGGGCTTCGCCTTCTCGGTGCACGGCCTGGAGGCCCCGGCCGAGGAGTTCCGCATCGAGCTGACCTCGCCCTCGGGCGAGGCGTGGGTGTGGGGACCGGAGGACGCCGCCCAGTCGGTGCGCGGGTCCGCACTGGACTTCTGCCTGCTGGTGACCCAGCGCGTGCACCGCGACGACACCGACCTGGTGGCCGTCGGCGCGGACGCCGAGAGGTGGCTGGGCATCGCCCAGGCCTTCGCCGGGCCCGCCGGTGAGGGGCGGGCCAAGAAGTGATGCGCATCGGCAACTGTTCCGGCTTCTACGGCGACCGGCTCTCCGCGATGCGGGAGATGCTCGAGGGCGGAGAGCTCGACTACCTGACCGGCGACTACCTGGCTGAGCTGACCATGCTCATCCTCGGCAAGGACACCATGAAGGACCCCTCGCTGGGCTACGCGAAGACCCACCTGCGCCAGCTCGAGGACTGCCTCGGCCTCGCCCTCGAGCGTGGGGTGAAGATCGTCAGCAACGCCGGCGGGCTCAACCCCGCCGGACTGGCCGACCGGATCCGCGAGGTCGCGTCGGGCCTCGGGCTCGACGTCGCCGTGGCCCACGTGGAGGGCGACGACGTCCGCTCGTCGGCCCAGGAAGTCGGGATCAGCGACGACGCCCTCACCGCCAACGCCTACCTCGGCGGCTTCGGCATCGCCGCCGCCCTGCGCGGCGGCGCGGACGTGGTCGTCACCGGCCGGGTCACCGACGCCAGCCTGGTCGTCGGCCCCGCCGTCGCCCACCACGGCTGGACCCCCGAGCAGCACGACGAGCTGGCCGGTGCCGTCGTCGCCGGGCACGTGCTGGAGTGCGGCACCCAGGCCACGGGCGGCAACTTCTCCGGCTTCCGCTCGCTGCCGGACCACCTGACCCCGCTCGGCTTCCCGCTCGCCGAGATCGCCGCCGACGGCAGCAGCGTGATCACCAAGCACGACGGGACCGGCGGCGCCGTCACGGTCGACACCGTCACCGCGCAGCTGCTCTACGAGATCCAGTCCACGCGCTACCTCAACCCCGACGTCACCACCCACCTCGACTCGATCACGCTGCGCCAGGCCGGCCCGGACCGCGTCGAGATCAGCGGGGTCCGCGGCCAGGCACCGCCGGAGCGGCTCAAGGTCTGCGTCAACGAGCTCGGCGGCTTCCGCAACACCGCGGAGTTCGTGCTCACCGGCCTCGACATCGAGGCCAAGGCCGACTGGGTGCGCGAGCAGCTCAGCCCCCGGATCGTCGCCGCCGACGTCACCTGGACGCTCGCCGCGGTCCCGCCCCCGGACGCCGACACCGAGGAGGGCGCCTCCGCCCTGCTGCGCTGCATCGTCAAGGACCCCCAGCCCGGCCCGGTCGGCCGCGCGTTCACCGGCCCGGCCGTCGAGCTCGCGCTGGCGTCGTACCCCGGCTTCACGATGACCGCCCCGCCGGCGGCGGGCACCCCGTTCGGCGTCTACCGCCCGGAGTACGTCGACCGCTCGGCCGTCACCCACACCGTCGTGCACGCCGACGGCCGCCGCGAGGTGGTCGCCGACCCGACCGTGTTCTCCGAGGTCGACCCGGGAGAGGGGCGGCGTCCCTCGCCCTACCCGGCCCCGACCGACCAGGTCAATCGCCGGATGCCGCTGGGCACCTTCGTGCACGCGCGCTCCGGGGACAAGGGCGGCGACGCCAATCTCGGCCTCTGGGTGGTCAACGACGGCTCGGCGAAGTACGCCGACCGCGTGCAGTGGCTGGCCAAGCTGATCACCCCCCGCAAGGTGCGCGAGCTGGTGCCGGAGGCCGCCGACCTCGAGGTCGACGTCTACGTGCTGCCGAACCTCGGCGCCGTCAACGTCGTGATCCACGGGCTCCTCGGCGACGGCGTCGCCGCGTCCACCCGCTTCGACCCGCAGGCCAAGGGCCTCGGCGAGTGGGTGCGCTCCCGCTACGTCCACGTCCAGGAGGACCTCGTATGACCGCGTTGAAGGAGCTGGGCGCCGAGTTCGTGCGCCGCGAGGTGGTCGACCACCTCCAGGAGTGGGAGGACGCGGGCACGATCCCGCGCGAGCTCCACCTCGCCGCGGCCAAGCAGGGCCTGCTCGGCATCTCCTTCGCCGAGGAGGTCGGGGGAGAGGGCGGCGACGCGCTCGACACCGTCGACCTCCAGGAGGGGATGTTCGAGGCCGGCGCCTCCAGCGGCCTGATGGCCGGCCTGTTCACCGGCGGCATCGCGCTCCCGCACATCGCCGCCCACGGCAGCGCCGACCTCGTCGACCGCTTCGTCCGGCCCACCCTGGCAGGGGAGAAGATCGGCGCGCTCGGCATCACCGAGCCCGGCGGCGGCTCCGACGTCGGCGGGATCCGCACGACCGCGGTGCGCGACGGCGACCACTTCGTCGTCAACGGCGCGAAGACCTTCATCACCAGCGGCGTCCGCGCCGACTTCGTGACGACCGCGGTGCGCACGGGCGGCCCGGGCGCCGGCGGCGTCAGCCTGCTCGTCGTCGAGAAGAGCACGCCCGGCTTCACCGTCGACCGGTCGCTGCAGAAGATGGGTTGGCACTGCTCCGACACCGCGGAGCTCTCCTTCGTCGACGTCCGGGTGCCGGTGGGCAACCTGGTCGGCGAGGAGAACGGCGGCTTCCTCCAGATCGCCGAGCAGTTCGTCGTCGAGCGGCTCGCGCTGGCGGTCCACGGCTACGGCATCGCCGGCCGCGCGCTCGAGCTGACGGCGGCGTACTGCCGCGACCGCGACACCTTCGGCAAGCCGCTGATCAGCCGCCAGTCCGTGCGGCACAAGCTGGTCGAGATGCGCCGGCAGGTCGAGGTGGCCCGCACCTACACCCGCGAGGTCGCCCGCCGGCACGCCGCGGGCGAGCAGGTCATCGCCGAGGCCTGCCTGGCCAAGCAGACCGCGGTCGACTGCGCGGCCTACGTCTGCGACCAGGCCGTCCAGCTGCACGGCGGCACCGGCTACATGCACGGCACCGAGGTCGAGCGGCACTTCCGCGACGCCCGGCTGCTCCCGATCGGCGGCGGCGCCACCGAGGTGCTCGCCGACCTGGCGGCCAAGCTGCTGGGGTACGCATGAGCACCTCGATGGGCGGCGAGGTGACGGTGCGGATGGCCGCGCCGCCGGAGAAGGTCTGGGCGCTGGTGTCCGACGTGACCCGCATCGGCGAGTTCTCGCCCGAGACGTTCGAGGCGCGGTGGACCCGGGGGCCCACCGGTCCGGAGGTCGGCGCCTACTTCAAGGGCCACGTACGCCGCAACGGCGTCGGGCCGACGTACTGGACCCCCTGCCAGGTCACCGCGTGCGTGCCCGGCGAGGTCTTCGAGTTCCGGGTCGGCACCGAGGACCTCGCGGTCAACAACTGGGGCTACCGGATCCAGCCGGACGGCGACGGCTCGCTCGTCACCGAGTACTTCCGGCTCGAGCCCCGGCTCCCGCTCCGTCTGTACTGGCTGGTGCTCGGCAAGCTGCGCGGCCGCACCAACGACACGGGCATGCGCACCACCCTCGAGAAGATGAAGGAGGTGGTCGAGCGATGAGCAACCGCGAAGCGATGCTGGAGAAGGTCGCGAGCCTCGACACCGAGAACGCCAAGGCCGTCGCCGGAGGCGGCCAGAAGTACGTCGACCGCCACCACGCCCGCGGCAAGCTGCTGGCGCGCGAGCGGATCGAGCTGCTCGTCGACGAGGGCTCGGCCTTCCTCGAGCTCTCGCCGCTGGCCGGCTGGGGCTCGGACTTCCCGGTGGGCGCGAGCGTGGTGACCGGCATCGGCGTCATCGAGGGCGTGGAGTGCATGATCACCGCCAACGACCCCACGGTGAAGGGCGGCGCCTCGAACCCGTGGACGCTGAAGAAGATCTTCCGGGCCGCCGAGATCGCGGAGAAGAACGGCCTGCCCACGGTCTCCCTGGTCGAGTCCGGCGGCGCGGACCTGCCGACCCAGAAGGAGATCTTCATCCCGGGCGGCAAGCTCTTCCGCGACATCACCCGGGCCAGCGCCCGCAAGGAGCCGACGATCGCGCTGGTCTTCGGCAACTCCACCGCCGGTGGCGCCTACGTGCCGGGCATGTCGGACTACACGGTGATGGTCAAGGGGCAGGCCAAGGTCTTCCTCGGAGGCCCGCCGCTGGTCAAGATGGCGACCGGTGAGGAGTCCGACGACGAGTCCCTCGGCGGTGCCGAGATGCACGCGCGCACCTCCGGCCTGGCCGACTACCTCGCCGAGGACGAGCACGACGCGATCCGCATCGGGCGCCGCATCGTCGCCCGGCTCAACTGGCGCAAGGCCGGCACGGTGGTTGAGGAGGTTGCGCAGCAACCGTCTCGAAACTCCCGTGCCGCCCACGGTGGTTTCGAGACAGGACTTCGTCATTCCTCAACCACCGTGGCCTGTGCCGAGCCCGACGAGGACCCCGAGGGCCTGCTCGACCTGATCCCGACCGACCTCAAGGAGCCGTTCGACCCGCGCGAGGTCATCCGCCGCATCTGCGACGGGGTCTCGCCCACCAACGGCACGGTCTTCGACGAGTTCAAGCCGCTCTACGGCTCCTCGCTGGTCACCGGCTGGGCGCGGCTGCACGGCCGCCCGATCGGCATCCTGGCCAACGCCCAGGGGGTGCTCTTCTCCGAGGAGGCCCAGAAGGCCACGCAGTTCGTGCAGCTCGCCAACCAGTCGGACACCCCGCTGCTCTTCCTGCACAACACCACCGGCTACATGGTCGGCAAGGACTACGAGCAGGGCGGCATCATCAAGCACGGCGCGATGATGATCAACGCGATCAGCAACTCCACCGTCCCGCACC
>JAEZKN010000133.1 GCA_023415395.1 Actinomycetes bacterium | reverse complement strand
GCGTGGTGCTGCCCGGCCACCGCCTGCCCGCCGTCCGTGCCGAGCTGCTGGTGCGCCTCCGGCTGGTCGACGAGGCCGCGGCGGCGTACGACGAGGCCATCGGCCGCTGCGCCAACCTGGCCGAGCGGGCGCACCTGGTCGAGCGCCGCGCGCAGCTGTAACGCGGGGTTAGGACTTCTGGTGACCCTGCTCGAACGGGGTGACCAGAAGTCCTAACCCCGCGTTACATGCGTCGTCAGCAGCCGCCCGCGACCGCGGGGATGACCGAGACCTGGGTGCCGTCGGGGGTGGGGGTGGCCAGGTTGTCGAGGAACCGCACGTCGTCGTTGCCCACGTAGACGTTGACGAAGCGGCGCAGCTCGCCGGACTCGTCGAGGATCCGGCCCTTGATGCCGCGGTAGGTCGCGTCCAGGTCGTCGAGGACGTCGGCGAGGGTCGCGCCGGAGGCGGTCACCTCGGACTCACCGCCGGTGTAGGTGCGGAGGATGGTGGGGATCCGGACGGAGACAGACATGGGTTCCTCTTTCGGCGGTGTCGAGACTCAGGCGAGGCCGGTGGCGGCGAAGGCGGCGTACGTCGGCGCGATGGTCGCGGCCGGCGCGACCGAGCCGGACACGGCGTCGAGCGTCTTGAGGCCGTGTCCGGTGTTGATGACGACGGTCTCGAGCGAGGTGTCGAGCTGGCCGGTCTCGACCAGCTTCTTGAGCACCGCGACCGTGGTGCCGCCGGCGGTCTCGGTGAAGATGCCCTCGGTCCGGGCCAGCAGCACGATGCCCGCGCGGACCTCGTCGTCGGTGACGTCCTCGACGGCGCCGCCGGTCTCGCGACAGATGTCGAGCACGTAGATGCCGTCGGCCGGGTTGCCGATGGCCAGGCTCTTGGCGATCGTGTCCGGCTTGACCGGGCGGATCGCGTCGACGCCGGCCTTGTAGGCCACCGAGACCGGGGAGCAGCCCTCGGCCTGCGCACCGAAGACGCGGTAGGGCTTGTCCTCGACCAGCCCGAGCTTGATCAGCTCCTGGAAGGCCTTGTGCACCTTGGTCAGCTGCGAGCCGCTCGCGACCGGGATCACGATCTGGTCGGGCAGCCGCCACCCGAGCTGCTCGGCGATCTCGTAGCCCAGGGTCTTGGAGCCCTCGGCGTAGAACGGGCGGACGTTGACGTTCACGAACGCCCAGCCGTCCTCCTCGCCGGCGATCTCCGAGGCGAGCTTGTTGACGTCGTCGTAGTTGCCGTCGACCGCGACGAGCGAGTCGGTGAAGACCGCGCTGTTGACCTGCTTGGGCTGCTCGAGGTTGCTCGGGATGAAGACGACGGTCTTGATGCCGGCGCGGGCACCGGCGGCGGCGACGGCGTTCGCGAGGTTGCCGGTCGAGGGGCAGGCGAAGACCTTGGCGCCGAGCTCACGGGCGGCGCTCAGGGCGCAGGCGACGACGCGGTCCTTGAAGGAGTTGGTGGGGTTGGTCGAGTCGTCCTTGACCCACAGGTTCGCGATGCCGAGCTCGGCGGCGAGGTTGTCGGCGCGCAGGAGGCGGGTGAAGCCCGGCTCGGTGTTGGGGCTGGACTCGATGTCGGACGGCACCGGCAGCAGCGCCTTGTAGCGCCAGATGTTCGCGGGGCCGGCCTCGATCTGCTCGCGGGTGACCGTGCCGAAGTCGTAGGCGATCTCCAGCGGGCCGAAGCACTCCGGACACGCGTAGTGCGGCCCGAGCTCGACCAGGTGGCCGCACTCGCGACACGACAGGTTGGTCGCGTTGCCGAAGGCGCCGTCGCGCAGCCGGGGCTTCTCGATGACAGGTGCGCTCATGAAGACCTCCTCATCTTTCCGACGCGACCTTCGCGACGGACGGATTTGGCACCGGGCCCGCACGCGGATGCGTGCGGCGGTTGCCGGGACTTCACAGGGCCGTTCCCTCAGTCCCTCTGGATGAGCAGGAAAAAGACTACGGCGCTGTCTCAACATGTGCACATCGCATCTACATGTTGAGACGTCGCCGTCTCAGAACCGGCCGTGTCGCGTCAGCGGGTCGGGTCCTGGAGCCCCAGCATCGTCGCCAACGCACGGACGAGCCCGTCGACCGCGTCGCCGATCGCCCGCTCGCCGAGGAGGACGTAGTGCTCGTAGCAGTATCGCTCGACGAGCGTGGCCATCAGGTCGGCGAGCAGGGCCGGGTCGAGGTCGTCGCGGACCAGGCCCGCCGCGACGCCCACCCGGGCACACTCCTCGAGCCGGGCGCGGTACACCCGGTAGTAGTCCTGGTAGAGCAGCCGCAGCCGGGGAGAGACGAGCTTCCCGGTCTCCCAGAGCTCGAGCAGCTCGGCGTTGGCGACGTAGAGACGGAGGAACCGATCGACGAAGTCACGCAGCGCGGGCATCCCGCCGCAGGCGTCCCACCGGTCCAGCTCGCTGGCCAGGGAGGCCTTGATGAAGTCCACGACGACCAGGGCGGTGACGTCATCGATGTCTCGGAAGTACTGGTAGAACGTCGCCAGGCTGACCTCGGCGCGCTGCGTGATCTCCGCGACCGTGGTGCCCACGTAGCTCTGCTCCCGGAAGAGGGCACGCGCGGCCGACGCCAGCCGACGGCGGGTCTGCTCGGCCTGGGGGCCCAGGACCTGGGACCGGTTCATCCGGCGGCCGCCCGCGCCGATCGACTCGACGGAGCGGCGGAGCCGGTCCTCGGCCTCGGCGGCGACCAGCGCCGGGGCGC
>JAEZKN010000132.1 GCA_023415395.1 Actinomycetes bacterium | reverse complement strand
CCCGCCACCGGCGCCGGACGAGGAGCCGCAGCGCGAGGAGCACCGCGGCGGCGGCGTACAGCACGAGCGCGAGCGGGGTGAAGGCCTCCAGCTGGATCCAGAAGCCGGCAGCGGGCTCGACGGCCCGCGCGAGGCTCAGCGCGGCGGCCGGCACCAGCAGGACCAGCACCACCGCCCAGAACACCAGCACCCGCACGCGCACGGGTCGAACCTAGCGGGTCAGAGCAGGACGAGGTCGTCGCGATGGACGACCTCGCGCCGACCCGACTGCCCCAGCAGCTCCGGCAGCTCGTCGGCGTCGTAGTTCACCAGCCCGCGGGCCACCGGCGTGCCGTCCGGCGCCGCGAGGTCGACCGGGTCGCCGGCGTGGAAGTCGCCACGGACGCCGGTGATCCCGGCGGCGAGCAGCGAGGCCCGGCGCTCGACCACCGCGCGCACGGCCCCGGCGTCGAGCAGGATCGTGCCCATCGGCTCGGTGGCGTGCGCCAACCAGAGCAGCCGGGTCGGCCGACGCTTGCCGGTGGGGTGGAAGAGGGTGCCGACCTGCTCCCCCGCCAGCGCCGCCGCCGCGCGGTCGGCCGAGGTGAGCACGACCGGGATGCCGGCGCCGGTGGCGATCCGCGCGGCGTCGACCTTGGTCTGCATGCCGCCGGTGCCCAGACCGGCGGCGCCGGTCTTGCCGATGCGGACGCCGACGAGCTCGTCGACCGAGACCACCTCGGGCAGCAGCGAGCTGCCGGGCTCGGAGGGGTTGGCGTCGTAGAGCCCGTCGACGTCGGAGAGCAGCACCAGCAGGTCGGCGTGGACGAGGTGCGCGACGAGCGCGGCCAACCGGTCGTTGTCGCCGAAGCGGATCTCGGTGGTCGCGACGGTGTCGTTCTCGTTGACGATCGGCAGCACGCCGAGCTCGAGGAGCTTGGCGAAGGTCTGGTAGGCGTTGCGGTAGTGCGAGCGCCGGGTCACGTCGTCCACGGTCAGCAGCACCTGGCCGGCGATGACACCGTGCCGGGCGAGCTCCTCGGTGTAGCGGTGGACGAGCAGGCCCTGCCCGACCGAGGCCGCGGCCTGCTGCGCGGCGAGCGCCTTGGGCCGCTTCTTCAGGCCGAGCGGCGCGAGCCCGGCCGCGATCGCACCCGAGGACACGAGCACCACCTCGGCGCCGCCGGCCCGGAGCTTGGCGAGCACGTCGACGAGGTCGCGGACCCGCTCGGGGTCGATGCCGCCGGCGGCGGTGGTCAGGCTGGACGAGCCGACCTTCACCACGACCCGGCGGGCCGCGGTGACCTCAGTCCTGGTCATCGAGCTCGTTCCAGTCCGGGTCGTCGGCCGAGCCGATCTCGTAGGACAGCGGACCGGCGGGCTGGTCCAGGCGGCGGGCCACGTCGGCGCGCGTCTCGTTCTCGCCCCGCTCGCCCATCGCCTCGTCGATGGCCCGGCGGCGGCGAGCCGCGGGGCGGGAGTCGTCGAAGCGCTGGTCCTCGCCGCGACGGCCGAGCATCTCCGCGCCGGCGTCGATGCCGGGCTTGAAGTCGAAGACCACCGCGTTGTCCGGGTGGCCGATCAGGACGGCGTCACCCTCCTCCGCGCCCAGCTGGACGAGCTTGGTCTCCACGCCGAGCCGGTTGAGGCGGTCGGCCAGGAAGCCGACCGCCTCGTCGTTGCTGAAGTCGGTCTGGCGCACCCAGCGCTCGGGCTTCTCGCCGCGCACCCGCCAGCCGTCTCCGGTCCGCTTGACGGTGAAGGAGTCGCTGCCGTCGGCCGACGGCGGACGCAGCACGATGCGGGTGGCCTCGACCTCGGGCTTGGCGGCACGCGCGGCCTCGACGATCGCGGCCATGGCGAAGGTCAGCTCGCGCAGCCCCTCACCGGAGGCGGCCGAGACCTCGAAGACCCGCAGGCCGCGCTCGGCGAGCTCGTCGACCACGAACGACGCGATGTCGCGCCCGTCCGGCACGTCGATCTTGTTGAGCGCCACCAGGCGAGGCCGGTCCTCCAGGCCGCCGTAGCGGCTCAGCTCGTTCTCGATCACGTCGAGGTCGTCGAGGGGGTTGCGGCCCGGCTCGATGCTGGCGGTGTCGATGACGTGGACGATCGCGGCGCAGCGCTCGATGTGGCGCAGGAAGTCGTGGCCGAGGCCACGGCCCTCGCTGGCGCCCTCGATGAGCCCGGGGACGTCGGCGACGGTGAACGTCGTGTCGCCGGCGGTGACGACGCCGAGGTTCGGCACCAGCGTCGTGAACGGGTAGTCGGCGATCTTGGGCTTGGCGCGGGAGATGGCGGCGATCAGGCTGGACTTGCCGGCGCTCGGGAAGCCGACGAGACCGATGTCGGCGACGACCTTGAGCTCGAGCACGATCTCGAGCTCGTCGCCGGGCTCGCCGAGCAGCGCGAAGCCGGGGGCCTTGCGCTTGGAGCTGGCCAGCGCGGCGTTGCCGAGGCCGCCGCGTCCGCCCTGGGCGACGACCAGCTCCGTGCCGGGGCCGACCATGTCGGCCAGGACGTTGCCCTGCAGGTCGGTGACCAGCGTCCCGTCCGGGACGGGCAGGACCAGGTCGGCCCCGTGACCGCCGTTGCGGTGCCCGCCCGCGCCGTGGCCGCCGTGCTCGGCGCGCCGCTTGGGGCTGTGGTGGTAGTCGAGGAGCGTGGTGACGTCGGGGTCGACGCGGAGGATCACCGAGCCGCCCGGGCCGCCGTTGCCGCCGTCGGGACCGCCGAGGGGCTTGAACTTCTCACGGTGGACCGAGGCCACGCCGTTGCCGCCGCGCCCGGCGCTGACGTGCAGCGTCACCCGGTCGACGAAGGTGGGGACGGCCATGGTGCCTACTCTCTCGGAAGTTCTGCGAAATGCCGAAGGGCGTCCCGGATCCGGGACGCCCTTCGGAGGTGAAGCGTGGGAGCGAGCGTCAGGTCACTCGCCCGGGAGGATGTTCACGACACGACGGCCGCGACGGGTCCCGAACTCGACCGAGCCGGCGACCAGCGCGAACAGCGTGTCGTCACCGCCGCGGCCGACGCCGCTGCCCGGGTGGAAGTGCGTGCCGCGCTGGCGCACGATGATCTCGCCGGCGTTGACGACCTGGCCGCCGTACCGCTTCACACCGAGCCGCTGCGCGTTGGAGTCGCGGCCGTTCTTGGTGGACGCGGCGCCCTTCTTGTGTGCCATCTCTTCAGTCCTGTCCGATGAGTTGCAAAGAGTCCGTGGGCGATCAGGAGTTGATCGCGGTGACCTTGACCTGGGTGTACTTCTGGCGGTGACCCTGGCGCTTCTTGTAGCCGGTCTTGTTCTTGTACTTCTGGATGATGATCTTCGGGCCCTTGGTGCGGCCGAGGACCTCGACGGTCACGGACGCCTTGTCGAGCGCCTTGGCGTCGGAGGTGACCTTCTCACCGTCAACGACGAGCACCACGGGAAGGTCGACGGACTCGCCGGCCGTCGCGACCTGGTCGATCTCGATGACGTCGCCCACGGCAACCTTCTGCTGCTTCGCGCCAGCGCGCACGATCGCGTACACCGCGGTCTCCTTCGTTGATGACAAGCTGTTCAGAGTCTGGGGCGCAACGCACACGCGGCGCCGCACAGAACGGGCGCACCCCAGGGCGCGCACCGAGGGTCAATACTACGGACCCGCCGCTCGGAGAGCAAAACCGCGCTCAGCGCTTGCGGGTGCCCTTCTTCTTGATCGGGACGTGCTCCACGTGCGAGTGCTCCTCGCCGCCGGCATCCGGGTCCGTCGCCGGGTCCGTCGCCGCCTCCGGCCCGGGCTCCGCGTCCGCGGTCCCGGGCTCGACGACGCCGTCCACCGGCGGCTGGCCGACGCTGCCCACGGTGCCGACCGGAGCCGAGAGCGTGGCCGGGACCCCGCTCGCCGACGCCTCGTCGC
>JAEZKN010000112.1 GCA_023415395.1 Actinomycetes bacterium | reverse complement strand
GGATCGCGACGTTCGCGGCCACGAGCGTCACCTTCGCTCCCCTGCTGGCCGCCGCCTGCGCCACCGCGACGCCCTGGCGACCCGACGAGCGGTTGCCGAGGTAGCGGACGGGGTCGAGGTACTCGCGGGTGCCGCCGGCCGCGACGACCACGTGCCGCCCGGCCAGGTCGAGCCCGGCCGCGGCGCCGCGCGCCCGCACCTCGCGGCACCCCTCGAAGATCTCGGCGGGCTCGGGCAGCCGGCCCTTGCCGGTGTCCTTGCCGGTCAGCCGGCCCTCCGCGGGCTCGATGACCAGGCAGCCGCGCGCACGCAGCGTGGCGACGTTCGCCTGCGTCGCGGGGTGCTCCCACATCTCGGTGTGCATCGCGGGGGCGAAGACGACCGGGCAGCGCGCGGTGAGCAGCGTGTTGGTGAGCAGGTCGTCGGCCAGGCCGTGCGCGGCCTTGGCCAGCACGTCGGCCGTCGCCGGCGCCACGACCACCAGGTCGGCCGCCTGGCCGATCCGGACGTGCGGCACCTCGTGGACGTTCGTCCACACGTCGGTCGCCACCGGCTTGCCGGAGAGCGCCGACCACGGCGGCGCGCCGACGAACTCCAGCGCGGCGGCCGTCGGGACGACGGTGACGTCGTAGTCGGCCCCCTGGCCGGACTCGGTGAACCGGCGGAGCAGCTCGCAGGACTTGTACGCCGCGATGCCGCCCGAGACCCCGAGGACGACCCTGGTCAGGGCTGGGCCCCGACGCTCAGGCGGTCTCGCCGGCGTCCGCGGCGGCGGCCTGGGCGGCAGCCTCCTCGGCGGCGAGCTCGGCCGGGTCCACGTCCTCGCAGGTCAGGAGGTCGTCGTTGATCTCGCGGAGCGCGATCGAGAGCGGCTTCTCCTGCACGTGCGTGTCGACGAGCGGGCCGACGTACTCCAGGAGGCCCTCGCCGAGCTGGGAGTAGTACGCGTTGATCTGACGGGCACGCTTGGCGCTGTAGAGGACCAGCTTGTACTTGCTGTCGGTCTTCGTCAGCAGGTCGTCGATCGGGGGGTTGGTGACACCCTCAGCGGCGATGGTGGGTCCGGACACGCTTTGCCTCACAGATCTGTTGGGGAATGCGTCATCAAGGCTACCAACTCCTCGGCTGCCTCATGAACTTCGTGGTTGACGATGGTGACGTCGAACTCACTCTCGGCCGCCAGCTCGTCGCGTGCCGTCGCCAGCCGGCGCTCGCGCTCCTCCTCCGACTCGGTCCCCCGGCCGACCAGCCGGCGCACCAGCTCCTCCCACGAAGGGGGCTTGAGGAAGACGAACAGCGCGTCGGGCATGGTCTCTCGGACCTGCCGCGCGCCCTGGAGGTCGATCTCCAGCATGGCGGGCCGGCCCGAGGCGAGGGCGAGGTCGACCGGCTGCCGCGGCGTGCCGTAGCGGGCCGCCCGGTGGACCACGGCCCACTCCAGCAGGTTGCCCTCGGCCACCATGGTGTCGAACTCCTCGTCGGAGACGAACCAGTAGTGGACGCCGTTCTCCTCGCCGGGCCGGGGCTTGCGGGTGGTCGCGGACACCGAGATCCAGACCTCCGGGTGGGTGCGGCGCACCTCGGAGGCGACCGTGCCCTTGCCGACCGCGGTGGGTCCGGCCAGGACGACCAGCCGGGAGCGGCGCTCGTGGGAGGTCTCGCGCGGCGCGTCAGTCACGCGCGGCGAACTCCTTCTCGAGGGCCGCGACCTGCTTGGCGCCGAGCCCCCGGACGCGGCGGCTCTCGGCGATGCCGAGCCTCTCCATCAGCTGGCGCGCGCGGACCTTGCCCAGGCCCGGCATCGACTGCAGCAGGTCGACGACGCGCATCTTGCCGATGACCTCGTTCTGCTGGCCCTCCGCGAGGACGTCGGAGATCGACGCCCCGGAGTTCTTCAGCCGGTTCTTCACCTCGGCCCGCTCCCGCCGGGAGGCGGCGGCCTTCTCGAGTGCCGCCTGGCGCTGTTCGGGGGTGAGCGGGGGCAGAGCCACGTGCTGGTCCTTGCTTCCGGTGTCGCCGGGGCGCTGCTCGCCCGGCCGGGTGAGAGGTCAATCTAGTCAGAAGCCGCGAGGCCCAGCAATCGAGGGGTCCGCGGCCGGGGTCGGAGTGTGAGTCAGAGCGTGAGGGGCGTCTGGCACACGTCGCGGGCGTGCTGGTCGAGGTCCTGCAGCGCGCGCAGGGTGGTGCCGCTGCCGAGCTGCTCGGCCGCGGCGTCGATGGCGGCCCGCTGCGCGTCGGAGAGGTCGGCGGGCGGCTGCTCGCGGTCGTAGGTCGCCGGGTCGACGCCCGCGTCGGCGAGCGCGTCGCGCAGCGCCTCCACCCGGCCGACGACCTGCTGCCACTCGTCGGCGATGTCGCCCGGGGCGTCGGCCTGCAGGTCCTCGAAGACGCCGAGGGCCTGCAGCAGCGCGTCCGGGTCGCCGCTCCCGACGATGTCTGAGAGCTCCTGCTGGTGGTCCTGGACCGCCTCGCAGTAGGCGTCCTGCTCCGACCCGCCGCACGCCACGAGGAGCGGCAGCAGCAGGGCGGGGAGGAGGACGAGGCGTCTCACGCCCGCAGGTCCTCGTTGGTCCGCAGCACGAAGTCGCGCATCGCGCCGGTCGACGGGCCGAGCCGCAGCACCTCGCGCGAGGAGCTGGGGAGCACCGCGGCCGCCGAGCCGAAGAGCCGGCGTACGTCGGCCAGCGTGCCGCCCTGCGCCCCGAACCCCGGCGCGAGCACCGGGCCGCCGAAGGCGAGGTCCTCGCCGGTCGAGCCGATCGTCGCGCCGACGACGGCGCCGAACGAGCCGAGCGGGGAGGCGTCGGCGTTGAGCCGGCGCAGGTGGTCGAGCATCCGGCCCGCGACCGTGCCGCCCCCGTCGACCGTGGCGTGCTGGACCTCCGGCCCCTCCTTGTTGGAGGTCAGCGCGAGCACGAACAGCCCGGCGCCGTGACGGCGAGCGGTGTCGACGACCGGGTCGAGCGAGCCGAAGCCGAGGAACGGGCTGACCGTGATCGCGTCGGAGGCCAGGGGCGAGGAGGGGTCGAGGTAGGCGTCGGCGTAGGCCTGGCTCGTGGACCCGATGTCGCCGCGCTTGACGTCGAGCAGGACCAGCGCGCCCGCCGCACGGGACTCGGCGATCACCCGCTCGAGGACGGCGATGCCGCGGCTGCCGAAGCGCTCGTAGAACGCCGACTGCGGCTTCACGACCGACGCGTGGGGCGCGACCGCCTCGACCGTCGTGAGCGCGAACCGCTCGAGCCCGGCCACGTCGTCCTCGAGGCCCCACGCCTGCAGCAGCGCGGCGTGGGGGTCGATGCCGACGCAGAACGGTCCGCGGGCGGCGATCGCGTCGTGCAGGCGGGCGCCGAACGTGGTCGGGTCGGTCATGGGGTCACCTCGGTGAGCTCGGCCGCCAGGCGGGCGGCGGTGGTGGGGTCGTGGAGCTGGGCGGTGCCGCCCTGGACGGCGACCGCCCCGGCGTCGAGGAAGGACCGCGCGTCCTCCGCGGTCGTGATGCCGCCGCCGCCGACGACCTCGACGCCGGGCAGGGCGGAGCGCACCTCGGTCACGCAGCGCAGCGCGACGGGGCGGATCGCCGGGCCGGACAGCCCACCCGGCCGGCCGTCGGGCAGGGCGGCGGACAGCGCGTCGGCGACGACGAGGGCCGCCGCGCCGGCGTCGACCACGGCGCGGGCCGTCTCGACCACGCGCAGCAGGTCGG
>JAEZKN010000096.1 GCA_023415395.1 Actinomycetes bacterium | reverse complement strand
CCGTGGCGTCGCGCCTGGTGCCGCCCGAGCCCGAGGGGGCGGTCGAGTGAGCGCGCTGCTCGTCGCCCTCGGGGCGGCCGTGGGCGCCCCGCTGCGGTTCGCCCTCGCCACGCGGCTCGACGGGCGGGCGCCATGGGGGACCTTCGGCGTGAACGTCGCCGGTTCGTTCCTGCTCGGCCTGCTGTCGGCCAGCGCACTGTCCTCCGACGGGCTCGCCCTGCTCGGCACCGGCTTCTGCGGCGGGTTCACGACCTACTCGGCGTTCGCGGTGCAGACCCACGCGCTCGGCCCACGACGGGGCGCGGCGTACGCCGCCGGCACGATCGTCTTCGCGCTGGCCGCCTGCGCCGTGGGGTTCCTGCTCGCGGCGTGACTCAGGCGTAGCCGAGGTCGTGGAGCCGGTCGTCGTCGATGCCGAAGTGGTGGGCGACCTCGTGGACGACGGTGATCCGGACCTCGTCCTCGAGCTCCTCGGGCGTCTCGCACATGTCGAGCAGGTTGTTGCGGAAGATGAAGATCCGGTCGGGCAGCTCCATCATCGGCCCGCCGTACCGCTCGGTCAGCGCGATGCCGTCGTAGAGCCCGAGCAGGTCGGGGTCGTCCGCGGGGGCGTCGTCCTCGACGAGCACGACGACGTTGCGCACGAGGCGCGCGATCTCGTCCGGGATGTCGTCGAGCGCGCGGTCGACGAGCGCGTCGAACGCGGCGGGGTCCATCTCGACCGGCATGGCTCCATTGTGGCGGGTCAGTCCCCGGTGACCCACGCCCGGATGTCGGCCAGGAGCGGCTCGACCAGGTCGTAGCCGTGCCCGGACTCGGCCGCCAGGAAGCGGCTGCCCTCGGGCGACCGCGCCACGATGCGCTCCGCCGTGGCGACCTCCTCGGGCCCCTCGTCGGCCTCCGCCATCGAGACCAGGACCGGGACCCGGACCGCGCGACCGCCGCGCACCCGCTCCATCCCGTCCCAGTCGGTCGGCCCCGAGAGGTCCACGGCGGCGTCCACGCCGTCGACCGTCGCCGCGGAGATCAGCGCGAGGGAGCCACCCATCGAGGCGCCGACCACGACGACCCGGTCGGCGCGCAGCTGCTCCCGGGCGTGCCGGACCACGGCCGTCGCCACGTCCATCGGGTCGACGTCGTCGGCGCACCGGGCGACGCCGTACGGGCAGACGTCGACGGCGAGGACGGCGACATCCGGCGCCTCGGTGAGCGCCGGGACGTGCTCGAGCCAGCCGCACAGGCCGTTGCCGTCGGTCTGGTGGAGCAGGACGGCGACGGTGCGGCCCTGGCCGGAGACGACCGCCGGGATGCGGCCCACCACCGGGTCGCGCAGCGTCGTGGGACGCAGGTCGGCGGACGCGAGGCTCGCGGGCAGGGGACCGCAGCGGCGGAGTGGTCCGTCGAGCACCGCGAAGGCCGGGGCGCTGGTCGGCGTCGCGGCCGGCGCGGCCGACTCCGGCTCGGGGGACGTCTCCGGGGCGTCCTGACCGTCGGACCCGCACCCGGCGAGGAGCAGGAGGGCGAGGAGCAGCGCGGCGCGTCTCATTCCGGCAATCTAGTACGAACTCGTACTATCTGGCCATGGCTCTCTCCAACGACCGGCAGGTCGGGGTCGCCGACGGCAACGTCGTGCTCGACCTGTTCGTGCTCCAGCAACGCATCGGCGAGCTGATGGAGGCCGCCCTGGCCGGGACCGGCGTGCGGCCCGCGGAGTACGCCGTCTACAGCCAGCTCGGCATCGCCGCGATGACCCCGCGCGAACTCGGCGCGCGCCTCGGCGTCACGCCGTCCACGCTCACCGGCCACCTCGCCGCCCTCGAGCGTCGCGGCCATGTCGAGCGGACCGCCAACCCCGCCGACGGACGCTCCTCCCTGGTCGGGCTGACGCGTGAGGGGCGGGCGACGCTGACGCGGTGCCGGCGCGGCTTCCGCCGGATGCTCGCCGCCTTCGAGTCCGCGCTGCCGATGCCGCCCGACGAGCTGCGCGCGACACTGCTCGCGGTGGACGCCGCCGCGGCCTCGGCGATCGGGCCTCTGACATGACGAAGGCCCCCGGATCTCGCGATCCGGGGGCCTTCGGTCGGCGACCCCGACGGGACTCGAACCCGCGGCCTCCGCCGTGACAGGGCGGCGCGCTAACCAACTGCGCTACGGGGCCAGGCACTTCCTTGCGGAAGCGGTGGAACTCTAACCCACGCACCGCCGACCTTCACAATCGGCGATCGTGTGGCACCCCCAACGGGATTCGAACCCGTGCTACCGCCGTGAAAGGGCGGGGTCCTGGGCCGCTAGACGATGGGGGCCGGACTGCACCGAGAAGCATAGGGTCCGGCTCCCGGGCGCACCAAAGGCGCGGACGCCGTTTTCGTGGGGCGGCGGCGGCTCCTGTAGGGTGTGCGTCGCTCGGGCAGGTAGCTCAGTTGGTACGAGCGTCCGCCTGAAAAGTGGAAGGTCGGCGGTTCGACCCCGCCCCTGCCCACGAGCGCGGCAGGTCCCTGACCTGCAATAACACCCCCGCCGGGGCCATCCCGGCGGGGGTGTTGCCAC
>JAEZKN010000071.1 GCA_023415395.1 Actinomycetes bacterium | reverse complement strand
ACCCCGGGCTCTTCGAGGCGCAGGTAGCGGAGTTCGCCCCCCGCGTGCACGGCCTGGGGGAGCAGGCCAGCGTGGAGGCCGCGCAGGCCGAGTGCGACGTGGTGCTCAACGGCATCACCGGCGCGGTCGGGCTGCGCCCCACGCTCGCGGCGCTCGACGCCGGCAACACCCTGGCGCTGGCCAACAAGGAGTCGCTGGTGATGGGCGGGCCGCTCGTGCTGGAGCGGGCGAAGCCGGGCCAGATCGTCCCGGTCGACTCCGAGCACAGCGCGCTCGCGCAGTGCCTCCGCGGCGGCTCGCCCGAGGAGGTACGCCGGCTGGTGCTCACCGCGAGCGGTGGGCCGTTCCGCGGCCGGACCCGCGAGGAGCTCGCCGGGGTGACGGTCGAGGAGGCGCTCGCGCACCCGACCTGGTCGATGGGCCCGGTCGTGACCATCAACTCCGCCACGCTGGTCAACAAGGGCCTGGAGGTGATCGAGGCGCACCTGCTCTTCGGCGTCCCCTTCGACCGGATCGAGGTCGTGGTGCACCCGACGAGCGTGGTGCACTCGATGGTCGAGTTCGTCGACGGGTCCACGCTGGTCCAGGCCAGTCCGCCGACCATGCTCATCCCGATCGCGCTGGGCCTGGCCTGGCCCGATCGACTGCCCGACGCCGCCGCGCCGGTGGACTGGACCCGGCCCGAGACGTGGGAGTTCTTCCCGCTCGACGACGAGGCCTTCCCGGCGGTCGCGCTGGCCCGGGCCGCGGGGGAGCGCGGCGGCACGGCGCCGGCGGTCTACAACGCCGCCAACGAGGAGTGCGTCGAGGCCTTCCGCACCGGTGGGTTGGACTTCATCGACATCGTGCCGACGGTTCAGGCGGTTCTCAGTCGCCACGACGTACCCTCTGAGGTGGCGGTCGAGGACGTCCTGGCCGCCGACGCGTGGGCCCGCGAGACAGCCCGTCAGCTCATCGGAGGCCAGAAGTGAAGGTAGGGCCGTGACCGCTCTGTTCTACGCGCTCGGCGTGGTGATCTTCGTGGTCGCCATCCTGGCCTCGATCGGCCTGCACGAGCTCGGCCACATGATCCCGGCCAAGAAGTTCGGCGGGAAGGTCACGCAGTACTTCATCGGCTTCGGGCCGACCGTGTGGAGCCGCCGCAAGGGCGAGACCGAGTACGGCGTCAAGGCGATCCCCCTCGGCGGCTACGTCAAGATCGTCGGGATGCTGCCGCCCGGCGCGACCGAGCTGGCCGACGAGGTCACCGTCGACGCCGAGGGCAACCAGGTCGTCAAGGTCCGCAAGTCCAACACGGGCATGTTCACGCAGCTGATCTCCGACGCGCGCGCGGCCGAGTGGGAGACGATCACGCCCGAGGACTCCGACCGCCTCTTCTACAAGATGGCCTGGTGGAAGAAGGTCATCGTGATGGCCGGCGGGCCCACGGTGAACGTGCTCATCGCCTTCTTCCTCTTCTGGGCGATCTTCGGGACCTACGGCGAGCGCACCATCGAGCCCGAGGCCGGCCAGCCGGTCATCGACGAGGTCTCGCAGTGCGTGATCCCCTACGTCGACAACCGCACCGAGTGCCGCGACAGCGACCCGGTCAGCCCGGCCGCCGAAGCCGGCCTGCGGCCCGGCGACGTGATCACGTCGTTCAACGGCACGCCGATCACCGACTGGGACCAGCTGCGCGGGCTGATCCGTGGCAACGACGACGGCGAGGCCGTCATCGGCTACGAGCGCGACGGCCAGCAGCTCACCGGGACCACCAGCACGACCGTCGAGGCGCGGCCCGACTCCGCCACCGACGAGACGCTGACCCAGGTCGGCTTCCTCGGCGTCACGCCGACGACCACCCAGGTGGTGACGACCGGCGGCCCGCTCTACACCCTCGAGCGGATGGGCACGATGACCGTCGACACGGTCAAGGCGCTCGGCACCCTGCCGGTCAAGGTCTGGGGAGTCGCGGAGGCGATCGTCGGCGCCGAGGAGCGCGCCAAGGACAGCCCGGTGAGCATCGTCGGCGGCGGCCGCCTGGCCGGCGAGACCGTCTCGCACGAGGCGTTCCCGTTCCAGGAGAAGGTCGTCTTCCTGGTGCTGCTCATCGCGAGCTTCAACCTCTTCATCGGGCTCTTCAACTTCATCCCGCTGCTGCCGCTCGACGGCGGCCACATCGCGGGGGCGCTCTGGGAGGCGCTGCGCCGTGGGTTCGCCCGGCTGCGCGGACGTCCCGACCCCGGCTACGTCGACGTGGCGAAGCTCCTGCCGATCGCCTACTGCGTCGCCGGTGTGCTGCTGGTCATGGGCGTCGTCCTGATCGTCGGGGACCTCGTCGTCCCGCTTCACCTCGACGCCTAGGCCCGCCGTAGGCTGGGGACATGACCGAGATCAGCCTGGGCATGCCCGCGGCGCCGCCGCCGGTGCTCGCCCCCCGCCGCAAGACCCGCCAGATCCAGGTCGGCAAGGTCGGGGTCGGCAGCGACCACCCCATCTCGGTGCAGTCGATGACGACCACGCTCACCGCGGACGTCAACAAGACCCTCCAGCAGATCGCCGAGCTCACCGCCGCAGGGTGCGACATCGTCCGCGTCGCCTGTCCGAGCCAGGACGACGCCGAGGCCCTGCCCGCGATCGCCCAGAAGTCGCAGATCCCGGTGATCGCCGACATCCACTTCCAGCCGAAGTACGTCATCGCGGCGATCGACGCCGGCTGCGCGGCGGTGCGGGTCAACCCCGGCAACATCCGCCAGTTCGACGACAAGGTGAAGGAGATCGCGAAGGCGGCCTCCGCGG
>JAEZKN010000042.1 GCA_023415395.1 Actinomycetes bacterium | reverse complement strand
CGTCGTGGGCGCCCGAGGTATTGTAGCCCTCGGCGCCACCGACCGTGAAGGAGGTGGTGCGCGAGGTGCGCGACTTCGGGAGGCGCTTGCGGGTCGGGGCGTAGACGATCTTCTCGATCACCTTGGTCGGCTCGTCCGCGGAGGCCGCTGCGTCGGCCGCGTCCTGCGCGTCCTTGGCGTCCTTCTTGGCCTTGCCGCCACCGTCGGCGAGCGGCTGGCCCACCTTGCAGTTGTCGCGGTAGATCGCGGTGGCCTTGAGGCCGAGCTTCCACGACTGGAGGTAGACCTCCTCGATCTCCTCCACGGTCGCCGACTCCGGCAGGTTGACGGTCTTGGAGATCGCGCCGGAGAGGAACGGCTGGGCCGCCGCCATCATCCGGACGTGGCCCATCGGCTTGAGCGCGCGAGCGCCCATGGCGGTGTCGAAGACCTCGTAGTGCTCGGTCTTCAGGCCGGGCGCGTCGACGACGTGGCCGTGCTCGGCGATGTAGGCGACGATCGCCTCGATCTGCTCCTCCTGGTAGCCCAGCTTCTTCAGGGCCCGCGGGATGGTCTGGTTGACGATCTGCATCGAGCCGCCGCCGACCAGCTTCTTGAACTTGACCAGCGAGAAGTCCGGCTCGATGCCGGTCGTGTCGCAGTCCATCATGAAGCCGATGGTGCCGGTGGGCGCGAGGACCGAGGCCTGCGCGTTGCGGAAGCCGTTCTTCTCGCCGAGGGCGACCACGTCGGCCCACGCCTGGGTGGCGAGCTTGTGGACCTGGCTGTCGGCGATCGAGAGGGTGCGGACGGTGTCGTTGGCCGCCTGGTGCTTGCGCATGACGCGCTTGTGCGCCTCGGCGTTGCGGGCGTAGCCGGCGTAGGGGCCGACGACGCCGGCCAGCTCGGCCGAGCGCTTGTACGACGTGCCGGTCATCAGCGAGGTGATCGTGGCCGCCATCGCGCGACCGCCGTCGCTGTCGTAGCCCAGGCCCATCGCCATCAGCAGCGCGCCGAGGTTGGCGTAGCCGATGCCGAGCTGGCGGTAGTCGACGGTGGTCTTGCCGATCGCCTCGGTCGGGAAGTCGGCGAAGCAGATCGAGATGTCCATCGCGGTGATGATCAGCTCGACGGCCTTGGCGAAGAGCTCGCCGTCGAAGGTGTCGTCGTCCTTGAGTAACTTCAGCAGGTTCAGCGACGCCAGGTTGCACGAGGAGTTGTCCAGCGACATGTACTCCGAGCACGGGTTGGACGCGGTGATCCGACCGGTCTCGGGGTTGGTGTGCCAGTCGTTGATCGTGTCGTCGTACTGCAGGCCCGGGTCGGCGCACTCCCACGCGGCGGTCGCGATCTTGCGGAAGAGCTGGCGGGCGTCGACGCGCTCGATGACCTCGCCGGTCTTGCGGGCGCGCAGCCCGAAGTCGGTGCCCTCCTCGACCGCACGCATGAACTCGTCGCTGACGCGCACGGAGTTGTTGGCGTTCTGGTACTGGACCGAGGTGATGTCCTTGCCGCCCAGGTCCATGTCGAAGCCGGCGTCGCGCAGCGCGCGGATCTTGTCCTCCTCGCGCGCCTTGGTCTCGATGAACTCCTCGATGTCGGGGTGGTCGACGTCGAGCACGACCATCTTCGCCGCGCGGCGGGTGGCGCCACCGGACTTGATCGTGCCGGCCGAGGCGTCGGCGCCGCGCATGAAGGAGACCGGGCCCGACGCGGTGCCGCCCGAGGAGAGCAGCTCCTTGGAGGAGCGGATGCGGGAGAGGTTCAGGCCGGCGCCGGAGCCGCCCTTGAAGATGAAGCCCTCCTCCTTGTACCAGTTCAAGATCGAGTCCATCGAGTCGTCGACGGAGAGGATGAAGCAGGCCGAGACCTGCTGCGGCGACGGGGTGCCGACGTTGAACCAGACGGGAGAGTTGAAGGAGAAGTACTGGTGCGCGAGCAGCCAGGTCAGCTCGTGCTCGAAGACCTCGGCGTCGGCGGGCGTGGCGAAGTAGCCGTGCTCGATACCGGCCTTGGTGTAGGTCTTCACGACCCGGTCGATGATCTGCTTGAGGCTCCACTCGCGCTGGTCGCTGCCGACCGCGCCGCGGAAGTACTTCGTCGTGACGATGGTCGAGGCGTTGACCGACCAGAAGTCGGGGTACTCCACACCGCGCTGCTCGAAGACCGTCTCGCCGGTCTTCCAGTTGGTCTGCACGACGTCGCGGCGCTCCCACGTGATCTCGTCGTACGGGTGCACCCCCTCGGTGCTGAAGACGCGCTGGATCTTCAGCCCGGCGCCCGCCTTCGTCTTGCCGCTCACCGTCTCGGTCATCCCTCTGTGTCCCGTCTCTCGAGGTTGGTGTGTCGATACTTGCTGCTGCCACCGACAGTGGTGGCGACGTCCTGGTTGGGGTGGGGGAAGAGGTGGTGCGCCCGGCGCGTGCAGCTTCCCCACTACACACGCCGGGCGGTCTGGGTCAGCCCGTCGGCACGGGCTGGGTCGCGGTCGCGCGCTCCGCACGGAGGAGGCTGATCTCCTCCTCGAAGTCGTCGGCCGACTCGAAGGCGCGGTAGACCGAGGCGAACCGCAAGTAGGCGACCTCGTCGAGGCGCCGCAGCGGGCCGAGGATGGCCAGGCCCACCTCGTGCGCCGGGATCTCGGCGGCGCCGGCGAGCCGGAGCGCGTCCTCGACCTCCTGGCCCAGGCAGGCCAGCTGGTCCTCGGTCACCGGGCGGCCCTTGCAGGCCTTCCGGACGCCGGAGATCGCCTTGTCACGGGTGAACGGCTCCGTGGCACCGGAGCGCTTGAGGACCGTCAGCTGCATCATCTCGACGGTGGTGAACCGCCGCTCGCAGGCCGAGCAGGTACGCCGGCGGCGGATCGACCCGCCGTCGTCGGCGACCCGGGAGTCGAGGACCCGGGTGTCGGTGTTGCGGCAGTACGGACAGTGCATCGCGGGCCTCCTCCCTCGGTCATGGTCGTGGCAACGACCCGGCACCCGGACATGCCTCGGAAGCCCCCTCTCAGGGGCCGCGCGGCTGTGGATATCGGGGGTCTCGCTGTGTACAACAAGCAGTCAGGCTGTGGGCTTCCGGATCTGTGCTGTGCACTAGATGTGGATAACTACATCCTTGTAACTACTAGATGTAGGGGTAACCGTACGCCGGGACCACCAGGGGCGCAAGTGGACCCGCGAACTTCCTCCAGCCGGTCCGCACCACCGGGCAAAACCGCAGGTCAGCGGCCTGCGACCGGCTCAGCGCGCCGGGCTGGAGGCGTGCCACCGCAGCGTGCGGACGGCGCCGGTCTCGAGGTTGCGAGCGGCGTAGGTCACCTCCACCGGGGCACCGGCCGGGTCACCGGTCCGGGACTCCTGGACGAAGCGGAAGAACCCCTGCCGGTGGCAGCGGTGCGGCGCGGACCCGCCACCGAACCCCCAGCCGTCGAACCCGACCTCGACCATCACCTCCCACTCGCTGCCCGGACGGCAGTCGACCTGCCCGCGCGTGACGAACCGGCGGGGCGCGGGCTGCCGGACGGCGATGCTGTCGGTGGCGCTCCCCATGATCGTGGCCCGGGGCAGCTCGTCGAACGAGGCGAAGCACTGCTCGCGAGCAGGCCCGCCGCTCACGATGCCGGCCTTGCCGGTCGCGTCGTAGTCGAGGTCGACGTCGAAGCGGTGGTGGCGCACGCGGACGGCGAACTCGCTGACCTCGGTGGCGTCCACGCCCACCTCGAGCTGGTGCGAGCCGTACCAGGTGCCGTTGCGCAGCCCGACACCCCGGACCCGGACGTGGGTGGAGTCGCCGCTGGTCGTGTGGGCGAGCACGATCCGGCCGCCGCCGACGCACCCGGCCTGCACGGTCACGGCGCGGGGCGCCTCCGCTGCTCCGGCGTACGCCGGGGAGAGACCGCCGAGGAGCAGGACGAGGACGGCCGAGCCCGCGAGACGCTTCATGGAGGCGAATGTGCCACACCGGAACGGACTCACCCCGAGGGGAGGTTTGGTTCTCAACGACCCGCGGAAGGTAGTGGGGGCGTCGAGAAGAGGCGCGCACAACCGGATAGGGAGGCTCGAGAGGTTGTCCACGATGTCCGAGAGTCGTTCCGAGATCACTGCCCAGCTCTTCGCCGAGCACGCCGCCGCACCCGAGGGTGAGCGTGCCTCGATCGAGGAGGAGATCGTCCGAGTCAACATGCCCCTGGCGCGGGAGCTGTCCCGTCGCTTCCGCAACCGGGGCATCGCCGATGACGACCTCGAGCAGGTGGCCTACGTCGGACTGGTGAAGGCCGTGAAGGGGTTCCGCGCCGACCGCGGTGAGTTCCTCGGCTTCGCCGTCCCCACGATCCGTGGCGAGATCCGTCGCCACTTCCGCGACCTGGGCTGGACGGTGCGTCCGCCCCGGTCGATCCAGGAGACCCAGCAGAAGATCGCCGGGTGCGAGACCGAGCTCTACCAGCAGCTGGGCCGAGCACCCCGCCCCAGCGAGATCGCCGAGCA
This sequence comes from Actinomycetes bacterium, assembly GCA_023415395.1. GTDB lineage: Bacteria > Actinomycetota > Actinomycetes > Propionibacteriales > Nocardioidaceae > Nocardioides. The sequence goes on along the minus strand of JAEZKN010000042.1, from coordinate 702 downwards.
CCTCGGCATCGAGCTCGAGCAGGTCATCGACGCCCTCGGCGCCCAGGGCTGCTTCGCGCCCGCCTCGCTCGACGCCCCCGTGGGCGAGGAGGGTGACGAGACGACGGGCCAGCGGCTCGGCGAGCTCGACCACGGCTTCGACCTGGCCGAGGCCCGGGCCATGCTGGCCCCGCTGCTGAGTCGGCTCTCGCGCCGCGAGCGGCTCATCGTGGAGATGCGCTTCTTCCGCGGCTGCACCCAGGCCGAGATCGGCGCCGAGATCGGCGTCAGCCAGATGCACGTGTCCCGCCTGCTGTCCCGGTTGGTCGCACGCTTCCGCGAGGAGCTGACGATCGCGGCGTAGCGCCGAGTCGCTCCCCCGTCGTCACCCGTCATCGGGGACAATGGCCCCGTGGCGGGGACGACGGGAGGCAAGCGCGCAGGGTCGCGTCGGGGACCCCGTCGCAAGAAGCGGTTCCAGCCTGCGCTGCTCCTGCTCGCCCTGGGGATCACGGCCTGCGTAGTCGCCTGGGGCTACCTCGTCTACGCCGCCATCGACTTCGGCTCGTCCGCGCGCAGCGGCAACGACCGGGCCTGGTGGTTCCTCGCGCTGGCATCGCTCGGCGCGGTGGCCTGCCTGTTCGTGGGGTTGATGCTCGTCGCCCGGGTGACCCGCCGTCTCGGCATCACCCGCGCGCCGGGCGACGACGAGCGCCCCGAGGG
>JAEZKN010000024.1 GCA_023415395.1 Actinomycetes bacterium | reverse complement strand
GTCGCGCCGACTCGGACCAGTACCGCGGGCAAGACGCGCCGACTCGGCCCCTAGGGTGGTCGCCGTGCGAGTCGTGGCGGTGGTGGTCACCTACAACCGGCTCGGCCTGCTGCAGCGGCTGGTCGAGCGGCTGGAGACCGTGCCCGGGCTCGACGAGGTGCTGGTCGTCGACAACGCGTCGAGCGACGGCACGGGGGAGTGGCTCGCGACGCTGGCCGACCGCGACCCCGGCGACGAGTACCCGACCGTCCCGGTGCTGGGGCGCACGCTGACCGAGAACGGCGGCGGTGCCGGCGGCTTCCACGACGGCCTGGCCTGGGCGCTCGAGCGTGGCGCCGACCTGGCCTGGCTCATGGACGACGACGGGCTGCCCGACCAGGACTGCCTGGCCACCCTGCTGGCGGAGACCGACCTCGACTTCTGGGGGCCGCTGGTCGTCGACGAGGCCGAGACCGGGCGGCTGGTCTTCCCGATCCGGCTGCCCGGCGGCACCCGGACGGTGCACGCGCTCCACGACGTCGAGGCCGCCGCGGTGCGCGGCCGCATCGACGGCATCGTCATCCCGTTCAACGGGGTGCTCGTGACCCGGGCGCTGGTCGAGCGGATCGGCCTCCCGCGGGCCGAGTACTTCATCTGGGGCGACGACCACGAGTACCGCCTGCGGGCCGAGGCCGCCGGGGCCCGGATCGCGACCGTCGTCGGCGCCCAGGTGCGGCACCCGTCCGTGGGTGAGCTCGGGACCCCGATGGCCTTCGGTCGCACGACGTACAACCACAGCCCGAGCGACCTCAAGCACTACTGCATGGCGCGCAACAACCTGCTCAACCTGCGCGAGTACAAGGGGTGGCCGCACGCGCTCGCCTTCGTCGCCAAGACCCTGTGGTTCTACTCGTTCACCCGGCCCTCGCCCGGCCGCCTCACGCTGAGCGCCCGCGCCTGGTGGGCCGCGCTGCGCGGCGACTTCTCCGGCCACCGGAGGTTCCTCGCCGCATGAACGACACCGTCGAGAGCGTCGCCGTCGTCGTCGTCACCTACAACCGCGCCGACCTCCTGGCGCGGATGCTCACCGGGCTGGCCGCGCTCGAGCGGCTCCCGGACGCGGTCTTCGTCGTGGACAACGCGAGCACCGACCACACCGCCGAGGTCCTCGCGGCCGCCACCAACGCCGGCCTGGAGGTCATCCGCCCGGCGGACAACCTCGGCGGGGCCGGCGGCTTCCACCTCGGGGTGCGCACCGCCCACGCGGCCGGCCACGACCGGGTCTGGCTGATGGACGACGACGTCGTGCCCGCCCCCGACTGCCTGACCGTCCTCATGGCGCAGGACGAGGACTGCCTGATCGCGGTCCGCGAGGACCTCGAGGGGCACCTCGTCGAGAAGGCGGCGGTCCGCTTCGACCTCCGCAACCCGCTCGCGATCCGGCCCAAGACGGCATCGGTCGAGACGGCGTACGGCGCCCGCGAGCGGATGCCCGAGCGCGTGGAGGTCGAGAACGTCGCCTTCGAGGGCTTCATGCTGCGCCGCCGCGTCATCGACGCGATCGGGCTGCCCGACCCGTCGTTCTTCATCTTCTACGACGACGCGGACTACGCGATCCGGGCGCGGCGGGCCGGCTTCCGCATCTGGGCGGTGCGCGACGCGGTCCTCGTCCGCCAGCTGGCCTTCGACCAGCAGCACGACCTGAGCGGGTGGAAGGGCTACTACATGTACCGGAACCTCTTCGTCGTCCACCTCCGGTACGCCGAGAACCCGCTCGTCCGCCTCAAGCCGTGGCTGATCACGGCCGCCGTCGTCCTGCTCAGCCCGCTCCGCGGCGGCCGCGCCGAGGCGCGCAATGTGACGCGCGCCATGCGCGACGCGCGGGGAATGCGGGTTGGACCGTCCCGATCCGTAGACTGACGAACTGCGCCGACCCGAGGAGAACCCGCTTGACCACCCCTGACCTTGTCGTTGTCGGCTCCGGATTCTTCGGCCTCACCATCGCTGAGCGCTGCGCCACGGAGCTGGGTCTGAACGTGCTCGTCCTCGAGCGTCGTTCCCACATCGGCGGCAACGCCTACTCCGAGTTCGACGAGGAGACGGGCATCGAGGTGCACGTCTACGGGACGCACCTCTTCCACACCTCCAACAAGAAGGTCTGGGAGTACGTCAACCGGTTCACCGACTTCACCGGCTACCAGCACCGGGTCTTCGCGAAGTACCAGGGGCAGGTCTACTCCTTCCCGATGAACCTGGGCCTGATCAACCAGTTCTTCGGCAAGAGCCACACCCCCGACGAGGCACGCGCTCTCATCGCCGAGCAGGCGAGCGAGATCGACACCCAGGACGCGAAGAACCTCGAGGAGAAGGCGATCAGCCTGATCGGCCGCCCGCTCTACGAGGCGTTCGTCAAGGGCTACACCGCGAAGCAGTGGCAGACCGACCCCAAGGAGCTGAGCGCGGACATCATCACGCGCCTCCCGGTCCGCTACAACTTCGACAACCGCTACTTCAACGACACCTACGAGGGCCTCCCGGTCGACGGCTACACCGCCTGGCTGGAGCGGATGGCCGACCACCCGAACATCGAGGTCCGCCTCGACACCGACTTCTTCGACGTGGCCGACGAGTTCAAGGGCCAGGTCCCGATCGTCTACACCGGCCCGGTCGACGAGTACTTCGGCAACGCCGAGGGCCGCCTGTCCTGGCGCACCATCGACCTCGAGCGCGAGACCGTCGACGTCGACGACTACCAGGGCACCGGCGTCGTCAACGCGAACGACGAGGAGCTCCCGTACACGCGGGTGCTGGAGTTCAAGCACCTGCACCCCGAGCGGACCTACCTGCCCGGCAAGACCATCGTCGTGGACGAGTACTCCCGCTTCGCCGAGGAGGGCGACGAGCCCTACTACCCGATCAACACCGCCGAGGACCGCGAGAAGCTGCTCAAGTACCGCGAGCTGGCCAAGAAGGAGCCGATGGTGCTCTTCGGCGGCCGCCTCGGCACCTACAAGTACCTCGACATGCACATGGCGATCGGCTCGGCGCTGTCCATGTTCGAGAACAAGCTCCGGCCGCACTTCGCCGAAGGTGCGCCGCTGACCAGCGGAGGTGTCGACGAATGACCACCCCCACCCCGGCCCCCACCACGGCTCCTACCACGGCCGCCACGACCCCCGAGGCGGCGCCCACGGCGACCCGGCTGCTCCAGCGCCAGATCCTGCCGCTGGACCGCGACCTCGACGTGCTGGCGCTCTACGTCGACGCGGGGCCGGCCGTCCTGGACGCCGACAAGTACGAGGTCGGCCACAACCGCCAGGCGCGCGAGCTCAACGCCGCCGCGATGCGCCAGGCGCTCGGCGACGGCTCCTCGATCCACCCCGAGCAGATCGAGTCGCGCACCGCGATCACGGTCAAGTCCGGTGACCGGCTCTCCTTCGGCACCTACTTCAACGCGTTCCCGGCCAGCTACTGGCGCCGCTACAGCGTCGTCAAGGACGTCCGGCTCACCGTCACCGTGCGCGGTCTCGGCGCCACCGTGATCGTCTACAAGTCGATGGCCAACGGCCGGTCGCAGCGGGTGGACGCCGCGACCACGGAGTCGGCCTCCGCCGAGACGTTCACCTTCGACCTCACCCTCAAGCCGTTCGTCGACGGCGGCTGGTACTGGTACAACGTCGTCGCCGGTGACGAGGACGTCGTCGTCGAGTCGGCCGAGTGGACCGCCGAGGTGCCCGCGGACAAGGCCCAGCACGGCACGGTCGACATCGCGATCACCACGATGAACCGGCCCGACTTCTGCGCCAAGCTGCTCGGCCAGATGGCCGACGACGAGGCGCTCGCGCCCTACCTCGACACCGTCTACGTGATGGAGCAGGGCACCGACAAGGTCGTGGACAGCCCCGACTTCGCCCCCGCGGAGCAGGGGCTCGGCGACAAGCTGCGGATCATCGAGCAGGGCAACCTCGGTGGGTCCGGCGGCTACGCCCGCGGCCAGCTCGAGTCGCTGCGCAAGGGTACGGCGACGTACGCGATGATGATGGACGACGACGTCGTCTGCGAGCCCGAGGGCATCATCCGCGCGGTCACCTTCGGCGACCTGGCCCGCCGCCCCACGATCGTGGGCGGCCACATGTTCAGCCTCTACGCGAAGTCGCGCCTGCACAGCTTCGGCGAGATCGTGCAGCCCTGGAAGTTCTGGTGGCAGTCCGCACCCGGCGTCTTCGGCGACTGGGACTTCTCCGCGCGCAACCTGCGCTCGGCGCGGTGGCTGCACAAGCGCGTCGACGTGGACTTCAACGGCTGGTTCATGTGCCTGATCCCGCGCGAGGTCATCGCCGAGATCGGGCTGTCGCTGCCGCTCTTCCTCAAGTGGGACGACTCGGAGTACGGCCTGCGCGCCAAGGCCGCCGGCTACCCGACCGTGACCTTCCCCGGCGCGGCCGTGTGGCACGTGCCGTGGACCGACAAGAACGACGCGCTGGACTGGCAGTCCTACTTCCACCACCGCAACCGGTTCGTCGCCGCGCTCCTGCACTCGCCGTACAAGAACGGCGGCCGGATGGTCCAGGAGAGCTTCAACCACCAGGTCAAGCACCTGGTCTCGATGCAGTACTCCACCGTCGAGATCCGCCACCAGGCGCTCGAGGACGTGCTGGCCGGGCCCGACCACCTGCACGAGATGCTGCCGTCCCGCCTCGCCGAGATCCGCGCCTTCGTCAAGGAGTTCACCGACGCCCGGCTCGAGGCCGACCGCGACGCGTTCCCGCCGGTGCGGCGTACCAAGCCGCCGCGCAAGGGCCGCGACGACACCGCGGTGCCGATGCCGCGGGAGGTCAAGCTCGCCGCGCTCAAGGCCCCGATCCGGCAGCTGCTGCCGGTGCGCCCGCTCAGCAAGAAGTACCCCGAGGCCGAGCTGCCGGCCATGGACACGCAGTGGTACCGGATCACCAAGTACGACTCGGCGATCGTCTCGATGAACGACGGCACCTCGGCGGCGCTCTACCAGCGCGACCCCGAGAAGTTCCGCGAGCTGCTGGCCAAGACCGTCGCGATCCACCGGCGCTTCCGCAAGGAGTGGCCGCGCCTCGCGGAGGAGTACCGCGCCAAGCTCGCGGAGGTGACCTCGCCGGAGGCGTGGGACGAGACGTTCCGTCCGTGGACGGGTGGCGATGACTGACGCGGGTCGCGCGCACGTCGTCGACGCCCCGCTCGCGCCTCCCGCACCGCAGGCCGGCCTGCTGGAGGTCTTCCGGCACCGCTACCTGCTGACCATGCTGGTCAAGCGGGAGATCAGCGCGCGCTACCAGGGCTCGTTCCTCGGGCTGCTGTGGTCCTACATCAACCCGCTCTCGCAGCTGTTCATCTACTGGTTCGTCTTCGGCATCATCCTGGGCCGCGGACGGGTCGAGATGTTCGCGGTCCACGTGTTCTGCGGGTTGGTCGTCGTCCAGTTCTTCGTCGAGACCTTCAACGCCGGCACGCGCTCGATCGTGCGCAACAAGGCTCTGGTGCAGAAGATGGCGCTGCCCCGGGAGATGTTCCCGGTCGCGTCGATGCTGGTCTCGCTCTACCACATGGGTCCCCAGCTGGTGATCCTCAGCGTGGTCTGCGCGATCGCCGGCTGGACGCCCGACCCGATCGGCATGCTCGGCTTCGTGCTGGCGATCGGCATCATCGCGCTGCTCGGCACGTCGCTGGCGCTGATGTTCAGCGTCGCCAACGTGTTCCTGCGCGACGTGAGCAGCTTCGTCTCGATCCTCACCAACTTCGTCCGCTTCGGCGTGCCGATGGTCTACCCCTACTTCCTGGTCGACGAGCGCTTCGGCCGGTTCGCGCAGTTCTACCTCTTCAACCCGATCGCGGACGCCGTCCTGCTGGTCCAGCAGGCCTTCTGGGTGGGCACCACGAGCAACCCGGACCTGACGCAGGCCGAGAACATCCCCGACCACCTCTTCGCCTTCAGCTTCCTGGCCCTCGGTGTCTCGGCACTGATGCTGGTGCTCGGGCAGTGGATCTTCCGCCGGTACGAGAACCGGATCCCGGAGCGGCTCTGATGACCTACCCGGCCAGCACCTCGATCGTCGTCAACGACGTCACCAAGTCCTTCACGCTCCAGTTCCACCGCACGCTCAAGCAGATGGCGGTGGCCCGGATGCGCGGCCAGGAGCTGCGCAACACCTTCAACGCCCTCGACGGCGTCTCGTTCACCGTCGAGCAGGGCGAGTCGATCGGCCTGATGGGCCTCAACGGCTCGGGCAAGAGCACGCTGCTCAAGCTCATCAACGGCGTGATGCGGCCCGACGGGGGAGAGGTGCTCACCCGCGGCCGGATCGCCGGCCTGATCGCCACCGGCGCCGGCTTCCACCCCCAGCTGACCGGCCGTGAGAACATCTTCCTCAACGCCGCCGTCCTGGGTATGTCGGAGGCCGAGACCAAGCGCAAGTTCGACGACATCGTCGAGTTCGCCGACATCGGCCGCTTCATCGACAGCCAGGTGGGTCACTACTCCTCGGGCATGTTCGCCCGGCTGGGCTTCGCCGTCGCCATCCACGTCGACTCCGACATCTTCCTGGCCGACGAGGTGCTCGCGGTCGGTGACAAGCCCTTCAAGCAGAAGTGCCTGCAGAAGATGCAGGAGATCCGCGACGGCGGCCGCACGCTCTTCTACGTCAGCCACGCCCCGGGCTCGGTGCGCCGCATGTGCGACCGCGTGCTCGTCCTCGACCACGGCAAGCTCGCCTTCGACGGTCCGGTCGACGAGGGCATCAAGTTCGTCAAGTACGACCAGGGCGAGGACACCGCCGAGGACGAGGCCGGCGGCGACATCTGAGCTGCCCTGGGCCGAGCTTGCTCGGACCAGGATCCGGCAGCCAGGTCGAGTAGCCGCGCGACCGCCGGAGGCGGGCGCGACCGGCGTATCGAGACCCAGTCGCTGACGTGTCGATACCGGTGGGGGTGGTTTCTAGACGGTTGCTGCGCAACCTCCTCAACCGCCGGTGACCCGGGTCGATGCCGGTGGGGTGGTTTCGAGACGGTTGCTGCGCGACCTCCTCAACCATCGGCGGGTCGGGTGGTTTCGAGACGGTTGCTGCGCAACCTCCTCAACCACCGGTGACCTGGGGCGGGTCGGGTGGTTTCGAGGCGGTTGCTGCGCGACCTCCTTGACCACCGGCGGGTCGGGTGGTTTCGAGGCGGTTGCTGCGCGACCTCCTCAACCGCCGGCGGGTCGGGTGGTTTCGAGGCGGTTGCTGCGCGACCTCCTTGAACGCCGGCGGGTCGGGTTGTTTAGAGGCGGTTTCAGCCCAAAA